>DPIB01000016.1 GCA_003522805.1 Fervidobacterium sp.
CTTCATCATATTTTTTTCTAATGTATGTGAGCTCTATGTATCTCTTTGCAATCTCTTTTGTCCAGGTCTGGTTGAAGTCTTCGTCACACTTTATCTGAGTACTAATTGTACGTAGTACATCGTAAAGTACAAGATTCTTTTCAGGGTGTTTTAGTAGTTCTTTCACCTGTTGTCTATTCTTGATGTCTATCCCCGCATCTTGTAGATGAGCGATTATCCTGGAGTTCATGTATACGATCTTCTCTTCACTCCATACAGTCAGTCCAAGGTTTTCTGTCTCAACAATACTTCCAAGCATACTCAAGAATTTATCTTTTTCAGCAAGTTCTTTCCTTCTTTTTTTGACTAGATATACATGTATATACACAAGGACAGTGATAAGCAGAATTAAAGCAATAACCCCACAATAAATCGAAATATGCCCATCCATAGTCTCACCTACCGGCATAAATAAAATCTTCGGTATCTTTCAACCGATTTTCTATATTTTACCACAAAAACAATAGGAAGTTTCAACGGCAAGAAATGATTTTGAGATTATCGAAGTTATCGAACTTCGTTTTCGACAACTAACTGTTTTCTGTACATTCTTGCGTATAGTCCCTCGTTTTCCAGTAGTTCGTAGTGACTGCCCTTTTCAAGTATTCTTCCCTGATCAAGTACGTATATAACATCGGCGTTGTGGAGTACTTTAAGTCTGTGTGTGATTATGATCATCGTTGAACCTTTCATCTCTTCGCGCAATGTCTTTATTATCTCCTGCTCTGTTTCAGGGTCAACTGCAGATAGGCAGTCATCGAAGATATAAACAGAAGCATTTCTCATGAGTGCGCGTGCTATGGTAAGTCTTTGTTTCTGACCACCAGATAGCATGACACCACGTTGTCCAACCATTGTTTCATATTTTTCCGGGAATCTTTCAATGTCTTCATCTACAGCTGCAAGTTTTGCCATCTCTTTTACTTTTTCTATATCGTACTTTTCCATACCGAATGCAACGTTTTGGCTCACGGAATCTGAAAATAAGAAGGTTTCTTGCGGTACGTAAGATATGAGTCGTCTTATGTCTCTAGAATGCAGCTGGTTTATATCTATTCCGTTTATGAACACCTTTCCCGATTCAACTGGATACAATTTGCTTATTACCTTAACTAGCGTAGATTTACCGCTTCCAACTGTTCCAACAATGCCTATGAATTGTCCATTCTTTACTTCGAAATCGACGTTTCTAAGTACCTCGCGTTGCGTACCAGGGTAGCTGAATGTTAGGTTCTTAACTTCTATCGTTTCTATCTCGTCCAAAGGAACTGGCTCTTCTGGTTCCACTACTAACGGTTTTACGCTAAACATCTCTTCTATCCTCTGCATAGCTGCTCTACCTTGTTGGATGGTATTCATGACCATACCGTAGGCTGTGAGAGGCCATATGAGCATACCAACATATGAGTTGAATGCGATAAAATCTCCCAAAGTTACTGTGTTGTTGATGACCATCGGACCACCGACTGTAAGTACTACAAAATATGCCAACGAACCAACGAAATGGATGAGCGGCCACATGACTCCCCAGATTTTGATCAATGCTATGTTCGCATTGAAATTCTCTCTGGCTCTTTTCTCAAATAACTCTTCCATTTTTGGCAGTATGGAAAAACTTTTTATAACTCTAACCCCATCCATCGTCTCTTCTGTGTAACCACTTAATTCAGAATAAACATCTTGCACGCGTCTGGATCTCTTGAATATGATTCTGCCAAATAGTAATGAAATGACTATTATACCTGGCAGTGGTATGAGAGAGGTCAATGTCAGTTTCCAGTTTGTCGAAGTAGCCATGAAGAATACGGTTGTAAAGGTCATGAATAAAGCATCTGTCAGCTGAACGACACCCATCCCGAGCATTCTTTCCACCATAGGAACGTCATTTGTGAAGTATGCCATGATGTCACCTGAACGATGTTTATCAAAAAAGTGCATATCGAGGTTAAGAATCTTTTCAAATAGGTATTTTTTTGTGATATAGTCAAAATACCGTGAAGTACCCATGATAAAGTATCGCCACCAAAATCTCCCAGCAAGCATGCCAAATGCAAGGCCAATGATCGACCAAACAAATACTTTCACTTCATTCATACTTGTTATCGTCGGTACAGCATCGATCGCTTTTGACAAGACCTTTGGAACAAATAATTGCAGAAGGTCAATTATGACGAGTATGATTACGCCAAATAAGTAGAAGTACCATCTCTTCTTTATAAATTCCTTGAGCATGAACAAAGCATCTCCTCTCTCAAGCTATCAAGTTTATGACATCTGTTAGTGTTAGTTTGCACTGCTAACTTTACAGATTTTATTATATCACGCAATTGAACAAAAATGGAGCCCCTATTTTTAGGGACTCCAAAAACTTTTTGCGAATTTATCAGTTCTTGAAAATTTATCATTTTCCTGCAAGAAGAATTCCACCTCTATAGGCCGTGGGTAGTTGACTTCTATTACATTGGGTAGTATCCTCTTTGTTTCACTGCGCTTGCTACTCTGCTTATCGAAAGGATGTATGCTGCAGTTCTCATGTCTGTGTTGTATTTCTCTTTGGTCTTGTAAACTTCATTAAAGGCTTTAACCATCATCTTCGTCAATCTGCTTCTAATTTCATCGATGTCCCAGAAGAATACTTGGAGATCTTGTACCCATTCGAAGTAAGAGACTGTAACTCCGCCAACGTTGGCAAGTATGTCTGGAACAATGAGAACGCCTTTATTTAAGAGTATATCTTCTGCCTCTGGTGTTGTTGGACCATTTGCAGCTTCTACGATGACCTTCGCCTTGATGTTTTTCGCATTCTTTTCGGTGATTGCATTTTCGAGCGCTGCTGGAATGAGTATATCAACGTCAAGTTCGAGGACTTCTTCAGCTGGAATCGATTTTGCCTTTGGATAGCCTTTTATGAGTCCTTTGTTTGAATCTCTGTATGCAATCAGGTCTTTGATATCTATTCCATCTTCGTTATATATGCCACCACTGATGTCAGCAATCGCAACGATTTTTGCGCCATAATCTTCATTCAGTATCTTGGCCGTGTAAGAACCAACGTTTCCGAATCCTTGTATTGCGATTCTTGTCTTCTTTATGTCCTTATCAATTACTTTACATACTTCGTTTGTTATTATCGAAACACCACGACCTGTTGCTTCTGTTCTGCCTTCGGAACCACCAAGATCGACTGGTTTGCCAGTTACAACCCCGAGTGCTGTGTATCCAACGTTCATGCTATAGGTATCCATGTACCATGCCATTATCTTTGCGTTCGTGTTTACGTCTGGAGCTGGAATGTCCTTTTGTGGGCCAACCATCATTTGAATTTCTGAGAAGAACCTTCTGCTGAGCCTCTCCAGTTCCTTTTCAGAGAGCTTTGTAACGTCAACTCTTACACCACCTTTACCTCCCCCGTATGGAAGATTCAGAATAGCACATTTCCAAGTCATCCAAAATGCAAGTGAAGCAACTTCATCAAGGTTTGTATCGGGGTGATATCTGATTCCACCCTTTGCTGGACCTTTTGCTGTATTATGATGGACTCTGTAGCCCTTGAAAATCTCGACTCTTCCGTCGTCCATTACTACTGGGAAATGTACTTCGAGGACTCTTTGTGGCCATAGTAACAAATTACCAATATTCGGATCAAGCTCCATGATATCAGCTGCTTTTAAGAACTGTTTCTGAGCATTTTCATATGTTGGACCAAATGGCTCAAGGTTACCTGCTGTACTTAGTTTCATTTTAACACCCTCCTCGATTTTTAGTGGCTGGTAACGATTCCAGCCTTTTATTTCCTCGCACGATCTTTTTCTTTCTTCTTTGAAAACAATAATCTTAAGTGTGGCTCATATTTATTATCTATTAGTCACCATCATTAATCAACTTTAGATTTTGTGAACAGAATCACTTTTTTGGTGAAAAATAATGAATTTCGCTCTTTTTCTTTAATATATTTAAGTATGCAGATATTCGTTTTCACTATCCAGAAAACTTAGAATAAACCTGTTATTTCACCATGTTCATCGATGTCGATGTTCATAGCAGCAGGAACTTTCGGTAACCCCGGCATGAGCATGATTTCTCCGGCAAGTGCAACAACGAAGCCAGCACCTGCACTGATTTGGAAGTCTCTGATGGTGAATTCGTATCCTGAGGGTGCATTGAGTTTCTTGGGATCATCACTAAGGCTGTTTTGCGTCTTGGCGATGATAACCGGATAGTTGCCGAAACCGTTTTGCCTCAGCATGGACAATTTAGATTTCGCAACATCGGTGTAAATGACCTTCCCTGCCCTGTAAATTTCTTTTGCTATGATGTTTATCTTTTGTTCAACTGGTAGTTCCATAGGCAGAATTGGTTGGTAGTTGCTCGGCACATTGTCTATTATTTCAACAACTGCTTGCGCTAAATCCATCGCACCTTCAGAGCCTTTCGCAAATGAGTCGTTCAGCACACATCTAGCAGGACAGTTTTTCATGACAGCGTCTACTTCTGCCTCTGTGTCGCTTGCAAATCGATTGAGCGCAACGACGACTGGTACTCCATATTTCTGTAGGTTTTCTATGTGAACCCTCAGGTTATCCATACCCTTGAGTACAGCCTCAACGTTTTCCTGAGACAGATTTCCTTTTGTGACTCCTCCGTGGTATTTCAATGCCCTGATCGATGCAACAAGTACTACCGCATCAACGAATAGTCCACCAGTTGGTGCAACGAAATCGAGGAACTTCTCCGCTCCCAGATCTGCGGCAAATCCTGCTTCTGTGACAACATAGTCTGATAACTTTAGTGCCAGTTTTGTGGCAACGAGTGTGTTTGTACCGTGCGCTATGTTTGCAAATGGTCCACCATGTACAAATGCCGGTGTGTTTTCTGTTGTCTGAACCAAATTCGGATCCATAGCGTGTTTAAGTAGTGCGGCAACTGAACCTTCTGCCTTCAGATCTTTTACTCTGATAAGCCCCTTGTTCTCACTTTGTGCAATCACTATCTCACCGATCCTGTGTTTTAGGTCAAGTATGTCTTTCGAAAGGCAGAGAGCGGCCATAACTTCGGAAGCAGCAGTAATCAAGAAACCATCTTCCCTAGGATAACCATTTGCACTACCGCCAAGCCCTACAATGATCTGCCTGAGCGCCCTGTCGTTCATATCCATTGCACGTTTCCAATATACTTTCCTGATATCTATTCCAAGCTCATTCCCGTGGTTTATATGTGCATCGATCATCGCAGAAATCAGGTTATGCGCAGTAGTCACTGCGTGGATATCACCTGTGAAATGCAGGTTTATATCTTCCATCGGTAGAACTTGTGAGTATCCACCGCCTGCCGCACCACCTTTTACTCCAAACACAGGCCCCAATGATGGCTCACGCAATGTAACTATGGATTTTTTGCCTATCTTATTTAATCCCATCGATAAGCCTATACTCGTTGTTGTCTTGCCCTCGCCTGCAGGGGTTGGGGTAATTGCTGTAACCAAGATCAATTTTCCATTAGGCTTGTCCTCGTATTTGTTGATGGTTCTGTAATCTACTTTCGCTATATATTTTCCATAGAGTTTCAGCTCATCATCTTCTATTCCTAAGTCCTTGGCAATTTCACGTATGTCTTTCAGTCTCGTTTGTTTTGCGATTTCAATGTCCGATAACATGGTTAACCACCTCCAAATATAATTCTATCACACATAATTTGAATTGCGAAATCTGTCATTTGTATCAATTCATAAAGACTTGTTGAAAGATGGAAAAAGGCGAGAATATTTAATCTCATTTTCACGAAATAAGTTCACAATTCAAAAATGGCTAGATTTATGGTAAAATATTGGAAAATGGGATAATGTTAGATATTTGAAATTAACATTTCAAAATGGGGTATGTTATGGAAATCATGGATAGGATTAAAGCATTGATTGAGGAAATAAGGACAACCGCCTACGATTTTGGAAGTAATTTGCTTGTAGCATTTTCCGGTGGGATGGATAGCACAGCAGTTGCTTTGTTGTGCGGTGAAGCTATTGGGAAGGAAAATGTGGAACTCGTGAATGTCGTGTATGGACCGTACACGTATTCAAATAGTTTGGAGATCGTCTCTGATTTTGCAGAGGAATTTGGGTTTAGACTTGCTTTTGTCCATAATCATCAGCAAGAACAGATATGGAAGTACGGTCCATCTTGTAATATGTGTACAAGGCAAGTGAAGATGGGCAGCGTTCTGGAGTATGCCAACGGCAAACTTGTGGTCACAGGTTCGAATTCGTCGGATACCTGGGGTCAGACTGGGTTGAAACTGTTTAATGGCATGTACGCCCCACTTGGTGATATTGGAAAGGAAGAAGTCCAGGCTATTCTTGATTTCTATGAAGTGCGGATAAGACGCATCGGTGAGCACGCACTGAGAGAGGGCTGTAAATTGAAACACTTGCTCAAACCGATGACGAATCCAAATTACCACGGCAGGGCAACTGCAATTGCAAACGAGATGGTACTTGACTATTTTCCATCGGGGAACGAGATCGCAAATGTCAAGATAACAGGTCCTTTGTCTAGGAATGTCGCGATAATAAATGTTAAGCCGTTTAAAGAAAAAGTCTATGCACTGGCGGAAGAGTTGAAGAGGATCGATGTAATCGATGAAGTCATCGTTGCAGATAAGCCTCTGATTTTGGATATTGTGGCAAATCCTTCGATATACAGAGTGAAGAATTCAAGGTTCTGGATCGAGGAAGGAAGGTTAAAGCCTGAATTTGCAGTACCAATAAAGGTAGAATGGCACGAATCAAGGAACAACAAACTGAGAACTTTTCACGTGGTGGAGGTGCGTGAATGGACGACATACGAGATAGAGAGAGACAAATACTCGGAGAATTGCAAGAAAGACTTGGATACAAATTCAAAGACAATATGCTCTTGTTCAATGCCCTCTGTCATTCCTCTTATGCATATGAGTTAAATCAGCTCGGGAGGGATGTTAAGAATAACGAACGATTAGAGTTTTTAGGTGACGCTGTCGTTGAATTACTGGTCTGTGATATACTGTATAGGAACTATCCAGAGGCAAGTGAAGGTGTTATGGCAAAGGTAAAAGGTGCCGTTGCTAGCGAAGAAGTGCTTACTGAATTAGCAAAACAGTATAACTTGGGTAAGTACGTCTTCCTTGGTAAGGGTGAAGAGAAAACAGGTGGTAGGACGAGGAGCAGTATATTAGCCGATACGTTTGAAGCACTCTGTGCAGCAATCTATCTGGATGGAGGGCTTGATACTGTAGTACGTGTTTTTGGAGAGAGATTTGCGCAACAAATCAAGGTCTTTTTGTCTGGACAAAGGATATTCGATTACAAAACTGCACTACAGGAAATTACGCAGGAGAGGTATCGAGAATTGCCTGAGTATAGATTAGTAAGACTAGATGATAATGGGAAGTTTATCGTTGAATTGTACGTTCATGGTAAGAAGTTTGCGACAGGCGTTGGAAATTCGAAGAAAGACGCGGAAAAAAGAGCTGCAAAAAAAGCCTACGATACCCTTTTAGATTCCACTAGCTCTCCCAATTCTCTTGATTCTCTTGATTCTCTTGACTCTTCTAGCTCAAGTAATGATTGAAATGATTGAATAGGCTGCAAAAATGAGAAGTTTAAGAGGTGATAGATATCCAAATAACTAGAATTCTTCGAACTTTTGAAGATTATCTTGTACATGTACGACGAAGTTCTGATAATACAGTGAAGGCATACATGAAAGATATAAGAAGGTTTTTCGAGTATGTGCAGAAGAATCCAAATGATATCACTCGCGACGATGTGGAAGGGTTTCTAAAAGCACTTTCGAAGGGCGAAATTACACATGGGAGTGTTACGGAAACAACGATATCTAGATATATATCGTCGCTAAGAGTCTTTTTTGATTACATGACGCTAATAGGTGCTGTGAAGGAAAATCCAGTGGATCGTATAAGGCACCCAAGGTTGCGTAAGAAGATCCCTAGTTTTTTGACCATAGAGGAAGTAAGGGAGATCATAAATGCATACAACGAGGAGAAGGAACTGAAGTACAGAACAATCGTGGCAACACTGTATTTTTGCGGTTTGCGTGTGAGTGAACTGTGCAATTTGAAGGTGGAAGATGTCTCCTTTTATCCTGCGTATGTGAAGGTAGTGATGGGGAAAGGAAACAAAGATAGGCTGGTTCCAATAAGCGATAATATCGTCCCACTACTTGAGAAATATGAGAAAGAATACAAGCCAAAGGTGTATTTCTTCGAGAATACAGGTAGGTCACTTGCACCGTCTACTGTTTTTAGAATCGTGAAGAGGGCGGCAAAGAAGGCGGGAATTACTAAAGATATACATCCACATACATTGAGGCACAGTTTTGCAACCCATTTAATCATGAACAATGTGAACGTAAAAATAGTTCAAGAATTGTTGGGGCATTCCAATCTCAGTACTACGAGTATCTATCTTCACGTTGCAGATAAGGAAAAGTTCGATGCAGTGAAGAGGTTGGTTATATGATTGTCTAGAAATTGACAAGAGAAAGGAGTCTGAATGGTAACGACTGAGACTACAAAGATGGAAATAATCCAGGAATTTGAGAGGTTGCTTGGGAGAAAATTGGAAGAACCCGCAATCCAAAAGCTGGAAAAGGCAATCCAGTTAGCAGAAATTGCATATGAAGGGCTTTATAGGAAGTCCGGAGAGCCTTTTATCAGCCATCCCATAGAGGTGGCAAAGATAGTTGCGGATTTAAAACTGGATGTGGATAGCCTCGTCGCTGCAATTTTGCACGATGCAATAGAAGATAGTAGTGGAAGAGTAACCTATGAGATGATCGAAAAAGAGTTTGGCAAAGATATTGCACTGATCGTAGATGGCGTTACGAAGGTGAGTAGGATAAATGCACCTGTTGGAAATATCGAGCAGAAGAAAAAAGTAGAAACGATACAGAAGATGCTCTTTGCTATGGCGGAAGATGTGCGGGTGATATTTGTAAAACTCGCAGATAGGCTGCACAATATGCGCACGATAGATTTTGTGGAAGACGAGGAAAAACGCAGATACAAGGCTATGGAAACATTAGAGGTATACGCACCGATTGCTCATAAGCTGGGAATCAATGTCATACGATCTGAATTGGAAGATCTCAGCTTTAAGGTACTGCACTATGATGAGTATCAGAGAATAAAGAATCTGGTAGCTCAAAAGAAGGTAGAGAGGGAAGAGAGGCTTACAAATTATATCCAGCAACTGCAATCTGCTTTGCAAGAGCATGATATAGATGCATTCGTAGAAGGTAGGTACAAACACTACTATAGTATTTGGAATAAAATGATCCGAAAGGGTAGGGATTTCAACGAATTATACGACCTGTTGGGAATGAGAATTATCGTAACCGATGTGACTACATGTTATACAGTTGTAGGAATAATCCACAGCTTGTGGGTACCACTTCCGGGTAGGTTCAAAGATTATATAGCTACTCCCAAATCTAACGGTTATAGGTCTATACATACAACAGTGGTAACTCAATTTGGTGAGCCTCTGGAAATCCAGATTAGGGATCAGCAGATGCATGAAGAAGCCGAATATGGACTCATCGCTCACTGGGCCTATAAAGAAGGGCATGGAACGATCGATATGAAACAAGAATGGTTGGTCAGGCTTGCAGAATGGCGAAAAGAACTTTCTCAGGGTTATGCAAGTTTGGACGACCTGAAAAGGGAACTGCAGATGTCGGAAGTCTTTGTCTTGACACCAAAAGGCGAGATCATACACTTACCATATGGTGCAACACCTATAGATTTTGCCTATGCAGTTCATACAGAGATAGGACACCATTATGGAGGTGCAAGGGTAAATGGTAAGATAGTACCTATAGATCATCAACTTAGCAATGGCGACGTCGTTGAGATAATAGTCAACAAAGTGTCCCCAGGTCCAAGCCTCGATTGGCTCAGATATGCAAAGAGCCCGCGCACAAAGGCTAAAATAAAGCGATTCTTCAAAGAAAAGGAAAAAGAGCAGTTGCTTGAACGCGGAAAGGATGTACTGCGAAGAGTCGCAAAGAAAATCAATATCTCTATCGATGAATTGCTTCAAAGTCAGGAGATTCAAAAATATCAGTCTATGCACCAGATAGATGAAGAGGAATTTACAACAAGGCTCGGAGATAAATCGATAACACAGGAAGAGCTATTGATCATGTTGGGTTATAAGGAGCAACAGAAGAAGAAGGTTGAACAGAAGAAGAAGAGGTCACCAACTTCTATGGTCCTCGTCGACGGATTGGAGACCTTGGATATTCTGTTTGCAAAGTGTTGTAATCCAATACCAGGCGATAGCATAGTCGGGGTTTCCAGCAAACGTGGATTGGTCATCCACCGTTCGAATTGTAGGAACGTTATCGGCGTAGGGAATGATAGGAAGTTTCCCGCACTCTGGAGAAGCGATATCACATCACAATTCGGTGTGGTTTTGAAGATGGAAATTGATAGGAAAGAGCGCGTACCAGACATACTTTCAAGGGCAATAGAACAGAAAATAGAGGTCAGGAATTTCAAATTCGAAACGATAGACTATGATTTTGTTATCATATCGATGAACGTTGCAGTAAGATCATTGGAAGAGTTCAAGGAGGTAATCTATTTCTTTTCGTCGATTCCAGGTGTTAGAAAGGTGGTGCGAAGCTAATAGGTGCGCGCAGTTGTCCAGCGAGTTAGCAAGGGTGCTGTTTTAGTTGATAATCAAACTGTTGGTAAGATAGACAAAGGTATCGTCATATTGTTGGGTGTTGGTAATGGCGATGATTTGGAAGATGCAAAGTACCTTGCTGAGAAGATCGTCAATTTGCGTATATTTGACGATGACAAAGGAAAAATGAATTTATCACTGCTTGATGTGAATGGTGAAGCATTGGTGATATCCCAGTTCACGTTGTATGGAGACTGTAGAAGGGGTAGAAGGCCCTCATATTCCGATAGTGCCTTGCCAGATGTTGCTAAAGAACTATATGAAAGGTTCGTTGAATTGGTTAAAGGATATGGAATACACGTAGAGACGGGGATATTTGCAGCTCATATGCTCGTTGAAATACACAACGATGGCCCTGTGACTCTGCTTGTAGATTCTAAGAAGCTCTTTTAAATTTTCGTTTCCTCTAGTCTGTGGGATTAAAGGAAGACTGAAGGAAGGAATGCGGCATGTCGAATATAGTCAGGAAATGTCATTTACTCCATGTATGTTGCGCACCTGATCTAGTCATATCGTACCTTGCTGGTGCAAGGGGAGACCTTTTTTTCTACAATCCAAACATCCATCCACAGCAAGAGTATGAAAAGAGATTAAACGAAGTTTTGAGATTAGCAAAATTGTGGGATTTGGATATCATATCAGTAGAATATGAGCCAAGTGATTTCTTCGAGCGATTAGCTGGCTCAGAGGCTGGAATAGAAGCAGAACCCGAGGGTGGAAAGAGATGCGAGATATGTTTTAGATTGCGCTTAGAAAAATGTGCAGAGGTTGTAAAAAAGTCAGGTTATGCTTCTTTTTCAACAACTTTGACTGCATCGCCAAAGAAAAATGTACAGCTTATCAATAACTTTGGAATAGAAGTTTCGGAGGATACTGGTACAATGTATCTACCGAATATTTATCGTAAGTCTATCTTGTATAACGATGCACAGAAATTGATAAATCAGCTTGGAATATACAGGCAAGGTTATTGTGGATGCGCATTTTCCATATCAACTCCCTACTAGTATGATCTAGCTAGTCCAACTAGTTTAAGAGAAATAACTATAGGTAGATGGGAGGTAATTATGAGAATATATACAGATCTCAATGATGTTGAGGCTGAAAAGAAGGTGTACGCGGATATTGCATCATCCTCAAATGTTCGTGTGAATTTTGTGTTCGACGGCACGGAATATACGTTCATACCTTATAAACTAGGAGATATAACCGTACTGGTTGAGATAAGGGATGAAAAGGAGATCATAGATAATCTGTTGGAGAATTATATAATCGAACATGTAGTTAAGCAAAATAATTATCCAGAAGAAATCAAAGATTTAGCAAGACATTTTAAAACTGAAATGAAAAGATTCAAGATTTTAGTGGTAAAATATACTACAGTCGAGGAAAAAGAGTTCTCAAGATATTCCCTTTCAAACGTGACGTTCGGTATCGTAGCATGTGAAAACATGGATGTCCATCTGATACCAGCAAATATGAAGGTGAAGACAAAAAAAGGGTATAGTGTTTCATCCGAGGTTAAGTTGCCGGAAGAAGGTATAAGACAAGCCCTCTTGATCGCAAAGTGGTTTGTCGGCGGAGCATATGAAGAACTGCCTAGTCTCGCTTTCTCAAAGAGCATAGAGCAAAATCTCTTGAGAAGTTTTTTGAACACTTGGTCCAGATTTATTAAATATTTGATCTCTTCAACTGCCGAATCTGTCGAAAAGTCTTATCTTCCAATGATAGTGAAGAAACTCAATGAGTTCCGAACGGAGACTTATTTTGACCCCGTGAAGGATATCGAGAGGGTAGCACTAGGTATAATCATCGCAAGGTCTGAAGGGGGAGGAGCTTTTGAATCAGACAGTTACGATATCTTTTAGCGGTCTGACAGAAAATGTAAAGTTGGCGAGGGTCGTTTTACATACATTTCTAAGTTTTCGTGGCGTGTTTGATAAAGATATATTCGATACAGAGTTAGCTGTAAGTGAAGCTTTAGCCAATATAATTCAACATACCTATAGAGGAGAACCAAAATGCATAACCATGACCATAAATTGGATCGATCCAGATATTCTAGAAGTGCTCCTCAGAGATTTTGGACCAAAGGTCGACGTTAGCAAGGTAAAGCCCAGAAAGTTGGATGATATAAGGCCTGGAGGTCTTGGTGTCTACATAATAAAGAAGATATTTGATGTTATGGAATTTCGTGATGTCAAGGGAGGTAATTTGCTTTATTTAAGGAGGAGTTTTTTGATTCCTCCAAAAAAACAAGACTTAGATGTAGGTGAGATCTGATATGAGTTGGATAGTGGGACTGCTTCATAATTTGGCTTTTATTTCTGCTGTAATTGGTTTTCTGTCTGCACAAGTGATAAAAGTGATCATTTACAAAGACCTTCGTGTATTTGGCAGGTACGGTGGGATGCCAAGTGCACACGTTGCAACTACTTCGGCGTTGGCATGGAGCATCGGCTATGTTTCAGGCTTCGAATCACCGATGACAGCGTTAGCTGCCATACTTTTAGCAATCACGACATCGGATGCCGTGGGGTTAAGAAGGAATATAGATCCAAACAAGGGGCACACTTTGATGGAAGTTATTTACGGCTTCCTACTTGGTTGGCTGGTTGCTTTTCTTGTGGTAAAATTTGTAGGATAATTCTGTAGGATGATTCTGTGGGAGAGTTTCTATTTTTATTTCCCCTATTTTACTTACTTTGAGCAAGATTTGAACAAGAGAGGTGTTTGCTTTGAGAAGAATTGTTATTGTTTTGTACCTGTTTTTCGTTGCACTTCTGCTGTTTTCGAATACTATGGAAACACCGAAATGGTTTTGTGAGGTGGTAACTGCCAAACGTGTACGGATGAACGAGAAAACTACCCAGGAATTCATCGATGAATTGTGGGAAACGATAAGCAGTATTTGTGAGAAATATGAGATGGATCCGGTTTTCATCGCTGCTGTGATTTCGGTGGAAAGCAATTTCACCAACGTTAAGGGAGCTGGCGGTGTACTAGGGATGATGCAGATTCTACCATCAACTGCACAGATAATCTCAAGGTTACTAAGTTTGGAGAAGCCAGCTGATTGGAATCAACTTCTTACCGATTATAAGCTTAACATCACTTATGGCACGGCTTATTTGTCGTACCTCTTCAAAAAAACTGGAAGTTTGGCGTCTGCTTTGGAAAGTTATAATAACGGTAAGAATAAGAAGACATATTCCCTGACGATCATGACTCAGTATGAAGCATATAAATCAAAGCATGAAACTGAGTTGGCATCAATGAAAACCGCAAGTAATTCAGTTGCAACTGCCACTACGCCAGAAAGCACAAGTACAGGCGTGCTTGCTTCCGCAAACACTGGTCAGACAAAGATTTACAATATCTCACCGCTATTTGCAGTTGAAACAACTGTTGAACCTTCGTGCACTTCGATAGATCCGTAGAGGATAGAGCTATAATAGAGCTATAATAACTTGAATAGCTTGGCATAGTGGTATAGTGCAAATCAGCAAAATGGTGCACAAATGGAGATGACTGTAGAATGGATATCGTATCGGTAAGGGATTTGAAGTTTTCTTATGGTGGAGGTTTTTCAATCGACAATTTAAACCTATCAGTTGAAGAAGGCGAGTTTTTTGGGATAATAGGCCCCAACGGTTCCGGAAAGACTACGTTGCTGTCACTGATAATGAAGTTCATGAAGCCGAATTTTGGCAAGATAGTACTGAACGGTAAGGATATAGGCACACTTTCTCACAAGGAACTGGCACAGATAATCGCCTACATTGCTCAAGATTTTAATTCCACATATGATTTCACAGTTGAAGAGATTGTGGAAATGGGTGGTATAGCAAGATCACGTGGCTTCTTTGACACAAAAGTGTATGAAGATGATTTGGAAGATGCGTTAAGAACTGTCAATTTGCTCGACTACAGGAAAAGAATCTTCTCAACGCTTAGTGGTGGTCAACAGAGGCGTGTGTTGATAGCTAGAGCAATATACCAAAAAACTCCCATCATTTTAGCCGATGAACTAGTAAATCATCTGGATCTCGGTCAGTCCTTAAAGGTAATGGACTATCTCAAATCCCTGACCAATATGGGAAAAACAGTTATCGGGACATTCCATGACATAATGATAGCTGGAAAGTATTGTGATAGAATCGCACTCATGAATAACGGAAAGATCATGAAAATCGGTATACCTAGCGAAGTCTTGACAAAAGAGATCATTACCGAGATTTACGGTGTGGAGGTAGATATAATACCACATCCGAAGAAAAAGTACCCAATAGTCTTGATTTAGCTTATTTACAAAAGAACGCTTGCTGATTCTGTAAATGGTACTACTTTTAGTGTATTCTGTAACATAATTCACTGATAATTAACGTTGACTGATGTTTACTGTTCGTGGTAGGATATGTTTTAGGGTATGCTTATAGATCAGCTATCTAGTTGTTAACCTGTCGTATAGACTACTATGCCAAGTACCTTTAAATTCGTCCAGAGAGGCGAGAAAGGAGAAGAAAAGTGAGTAATCCACTCTACTCTCCCACAGATTCATCCATAGCTTATCAATCGAATTTCAGCCAAGAATTTGATATTTTGATATTTCCAAGATTAGACTGGGTAAGTTCGGTGCGCAATAAACCATTGCGCACCTATTGTGCTTTTTACAATCACACTATCACAACATCACAACAACAGGTGTATTCACGTCTAATGCGTCTGTGATATTCTGTAAAATATGGTAATAATACTACAGGTACTGATATAAGTGACATAATTGTAATTGGGTATAACTGATAACTGAGAGATTCTTTAAAAGTTTGCAATTTCTTAGTACAAAATTAGTACAAAAAGAGTGCGAAAAGCACAAGGCATAAAGCCGTGGGGGATTTTGAAAAATATCGAAAAGTCGGAGACACCTGGGAGACCTGGGAAAGAGGTGGGCAGTTCATGGGTTCATTTACCGATTCAACGAATAGCCATCCAGTTGTATCTGTTGTGCCTGTTGTTTCGATAGTGATGGGCAGTGATTCGGATTTAAAGGTCATGAAAGATGCAGCAAAGGCACTTGAGGAGTTTGGAGTGCCATACGAAATGACGATCCTTTCCGCACACAGGACACCCGAAAAAACCTCAGTGTATGCACAAAACGCAGAAAAGCGTGGCATAGAAGTTATCATAGCAGGTGCAGGCGGTGCTGCTCACCTTCCTGGGGTAATTGCGTCTTTGTGTAATATTCCAGTGATTGGGGTGCCCATAAAGTCAACAGCATTCGATGGTATGGATTCCCTTCTCTCGATTGTGCAAATGCCAAAAGGCATACCGGTTGCGACAGTCGGTATAAACAACGCCTACAATGCAGGACTGTTGGCTGTGAAGATGCTATCGCTAAAATATGCTGAATTGAGGGAAAGGACAACTGAGTACAGGCAAAAGATGGCTCAGGAAGTGGAGAAGAAGGCGAAATTGTTGGAAGAAGTAGGATATGAAAGATATGAACAATGCAAGGAGGAAGGAAAATGAGAGAGGGTAAGACAAAGATAGTTGAAGAATTCGGTGATGATGTCATTCTGCGTTTCAAAGATGACATAACGGCAGGAGATGGGGCAAAACATGATGTGATGGAGAACAAGGGTTCTATCTGTTGCGAAGTGACTGCCCGGATGATGAAGTATCTGAATGAAAATGGAATCTATACAATGTTCCTTGAATACCTCCCACCAAATAAACTGCATGCTCGAAAACTCACCATGATCCCACTCGAAGTAATTGTCAGATTCAAGAAAGCAGGATCTTTTATACGAAGATATGGTGGAACGGATGGAGAAGATTTGCCATCTCCTCTAGTTGAGTTTACTTACAAAAATGACGAACTCCATGACCCACTTATGTGCGTGGAACATTTGGAGGTTCTTGGTATTACAACGAGGCAGGTTGCGTGTGAAATAATAGAGGAGGCAAGAAGGTCAGCTATCTTGCTCAAGAAGTTTTTCGACCAGAACGGTTTTGAATTGTGGGATATAAAATTCGAGTACGGATTGGACCAAAACGGACGAGTATGTCTCGGCGATGAGATATCACCGGATACGATGCGATTAAGGCGGTCGGGACAGATATTCGATAAAGATGTGTATAGAAAGGATTTGGGAAATCCTATAGAAAAATATGAGGTGGTGCTTGAATTATGCCGAAATATCAGTTTGTGATAGATATTCAGTACAAGAGTAATGTAAGAGACCCTCGTGGTGAGATGATAAAGCGAGTGTTGAATGATGAATACAGGATACCAGCTTCAAATCTCAGGCTTGGAAAGTCTATACACTTGGAAATTGATGCAGAAAGTATGGAGGAGGCACTGAAGTTGGTTGATAAGGCTTGTGAAAAGCTTCTGGTAAATACTGTTACGGAGACGTATGAGGTGAGAAAGATATGACCAGGTCGTTCCCAAAGGCGCAGGTCGTTGTTTATCCCGGTAGCAACTGCGATAGGGACGCACTCTGGGCACTGAAGTATGTTGGTTTTGATGCGGAGTTTATAGGTATACATGATCATATTGATGCAGATCTTGTGATATTACCCGGGGGCTTTTCTTATGGGGATTACTTAAGGGTAGGGGCGGTTGCTGCAAGAGAGCCTATTGCTTCAGAAATCAAAGACTTTGTCAACCGTGGGGGGCTTGTTATTGGTATTTGTAACGGTTTTCAAATACTTATCGAAATGAGGTTACTTTCAGGCGCACTGCTTCAAAATTCAACTGGAAAGTTCATCTGCAAGGTAGTGGAGCTTGAAGTTTCCGATATTACAACACCCTTTACAAATTACTTCATCAAAGGAGAACGGATCTTATTACCTATCGCACATGGGTTCGGTAGATATGTCAAAACAGATGAGCTGAAAACTAACGTAGTTTTCAGATATACCGAAGATGTCAACGGTTCTGATGAATTCATTGCCGGTGTTTCAAATAACGATAAGAATGTAATTGGATTGATGCCTCACCCCGAGCGTTCTATCGAAAGGTTAATCTGCTCAGATGATGGACTTAGGGTATTTCTTTCAGCATTTAATTACATCAAACTCAAGAAGACACAAGAAGACCAAAAGGCGAATGCAAAGGTTGGTGTATAACATGAAATATATCGATATCCTTGAGAGAAAACTCGGTAGAAAGGCAACGAAGGCAGAAATTGAGGCATTCACTGTCATGTGGAGTGAGCACTGTGGTTATTCTCATACGAAAGGATATATAAGGCAGTTACCGAGAGTAGGATTCGGTGGTAATGCAGGGATAGTGCCTCTAGATGATTACCATTTTATCGCATTTAAGGTGGAAAGCCACAACCACCCAAGTGCAGTAGAACCGTTTAACGGTGCTGCAACAGGTGTGGGAGGAATCATCCGTGACATACTTGCAATGGGTGCAAGACCTACAGCTGTTCTAGATTCGCTTCATATGGACAAGATAACAGAAGGTATCATCGACGGCATATCAGATTATGGTAACTCGATAGGTGTACCAACAGTCGGCGGTGAACTTAGGATATCGAATTACTATAAATACAATCCGCTTGTAAATGTCATGGCTGTAGGGATTGGAAAGAATGAGCATCTGATACCGTCCATGGCTAAAAGGGCAGGGCAGGTCATAGTAATCTTCGGCGGTGCCACAGGTCGTGATGGTATTCACGGAGCTTCGTTCGCTTCAGAAGATTTGACAGGTGAGAAGGCAACGAAGCTGTCAATCCAAGTTGGAGACCCGTTTGCAGAGAAGATGTTGATCGAAGCATTCCTTGAGATGGTCGAAGAAGGGTTAGTGGAAGGTGCACAGGATTTGGGGGCTGGTGGTGTACTTTCCGCAACGAGTGAGTTAGTGGCAAAGGCAGATCTTGGTGCAGTAGTTCATCTGGAGAGGATAGCACTTAGAGAACCGGACATGAATCCTGTTGAGATACTGATCAGCGAGAGTCAAGAGAGAATGGCGGTCGTGACTTCGCCTGAAAAGGCGGATAGAGTAATCGAGATAGCAAGGAAACATCTTCTCTTCGCCGATATAGCTGCCGAAGTAACGAAGACAGGACAGTATGTCGCAAAGTATAATGGCAAAACTGTAATAGACGTACCAGCAAAATTGCTCGAAGAATCACCTGAAGAATCTATCTACGATTATACGCCATCAAAAATGCCAAAGTTTAGCTGGATAAAATTCAAAGATATTGATGCACATGAAGTATTTGAGAGATACGACTACATGGTTGGTACAGATACAGTGGTAAAGCCGGGTTACGGACCTGCTGTGATGAGGGTGAAGGGTTCTTGTGGTTATTCTTTAGTGATACATAGTAGAGCAGACCTTGGATTTCAAGACCCTTATTGGGCTGCATACATTACGTTGCTTGAGAGTGTGAGGAAAACTCTTGCAGTCGGCGCAAGACCGCTTGCAATTACGGATGGCATAAATTACGCAGATCCAGATGTGGAGCCGGAAGGCTTGGCAGCACAGATGATGGGATTGAAAAACGCATGCGAGTTTTCAAATGTTCCAGTCGCTTCGGGAAATGCATCGCTTTACAATACTTACAAAGGTAAAGGTATACCACCAACGCTTGTAATCGGGATGATTGGAAAGTTGGAAGACTTGAACGTTCCAAGGCCAAAGAAAGGGCCTGTCTATGCTCTAGGATTCAAGGATTTTGAATTGGAGAGGGAGAAAATACTTTGGAATGAGATAGAGAGAATTGCAAAGTCAGGGCATTTTGTTGTAAGTATGCACGATTTCTCAACGATGTCCACACTTAAAAGCGAGCTGCAGAATGTGGGGCTTGAAATGAAGTTAAAAATTCCGAAGTGTGAACCTGCACATCAATTGGTTGTAGTGTTTGGAGATGTTGAGACGAAATTGCCAAAAGAGTTGATTGGATACGTCCGCTAATCAAAAACATGGAACATAGATGTTATTGAGAGAAGCGATACCGATATGGTATCGCTTTTTGATTGTAAAAATAAATGCTGTTGCATTTTTGAGGTATAATTGTTGTATAATTTATAATGATAAGTTTAAGATATATTTTCAAAGCAACTAGTCGTAAGGAACTGACGTTGGGAGATTGTAGTCTGTATTACGAAAAGGAGGAGGGGATAGTATGAGGAAGTTCTTAGTATTAACGATGACGGTTGTATGTGTTATTTTCATGTTTGCACAGGATGAAACGGACGAGCTTACGCTTCCAGAAGAATGTGCCTGTGAAATCTCTCACTTTGAAGATAGTCTTGTCTTACCTGACAATGAAGAACTCGAGATAAGAATAACAAATGTAGAAGAATATCTTAATCTAATTTACGAATTAATTTCGGAAAAAGTGGACAGCACAACATTCGAAGCGTTTGTTGAAGAACTCAACGGAAAAATCGATGAGATATGCGTCACAGAGAATGAAATGGAGCAAGCCATCGAAGAACTGAAGGTTGTGACTAACATAATAGATAGCGACATACTCAAGATCTATGAAATCCTTGGCGAACATGGTGATGCCTTATCCAACCTTTTAGACAACACCTTGGAAATGTTCCTGTCAAAGGAAGAAGCGATTTTTGTTGTGGACGATATCGTGAGTATGATAGAATCAGTCGAAGCAAAGATTGATACATCATATGTACAACTCTTTGAAGAAGACATAGGTGTATTGGAGTCGGAGAACGAAGAACTTTTCACAAGATTGCTTTTGTTAGAAGAGTACGTAAATGTAATTTGCGATATAACTAATTCAAAGGTTTCTTTGGAAGAGCTAGACATGGTCATCTCCTCTGTTAACAGCGATATAGAAAAGCTCTACGAAAAAGACTCTGAACAAGATAAAGACATACTTATTCTGTATGATGCAGTAGATAAATTGGCAGAAGAAGTTAGGAGGCTATCAGGAAAAATTTCACTGCTTGAAACGATACTCAGGGAATCCACAAAGCAGTAAAAGTAAAGGTGAGAGGTAGTATTCTATAGTATTTTGCTAAATATTAGGTTCGTAAGCATAGTTTTTTCAAAGACGTTTTTACAAGACAAGTTTACGAGACAAGCCGGGGGATTGAAAGTCTATGATTATCCTCCGGCTTTTTCAATCTATATGTCGCATCTTTATCACATTTTCATTGTCTGCTCAGACCTCTGGTTGATTTCTTCCCAAATTTGATTTATTTCTTCCTCTTTTTCCTTGAAAATATAAAGTAATCTTGGATCAAAGTGACTTGGACTTGTTCTTCCATCACCTTCAAAGATTATCTTTAGAGCCTCTTCATGTGAGTAAGCCCCTTTGTATGGTCTTTCAGACCTCAGTGCATCGTATACATCTACGAGTGCAACTATTCTCGCTTCAATCGGTATTTCCTCTCCTTTAGCGCAATATTCTTTGCTAGCCTGAAATACTCCTTCTCGCCTATGATTTTCCCTCCATATAGGGTGTGCTATTTCATCTGTTCGAACTCTTCATTATTAATCGGCGATTAATGATGAATCCCTTTCTTATTCTTCTTGCATTTTCTCATATCTTGTTGATTTGTAGGCGGCATCTTCTACATTCTCCTTTCCTGATTCAAATCTTTCCGAGTCTCATATGTTTCTTATGCAGTTTCTTATGTAAGGAGCATTAGAACAATATATCATCTTCAAGCTGGCGGTTTCTTACCCTTTCTTGTTCATCAAAACTCACTGAGAAGTGTAAGAAAAAGTGGCAATCTAGGATTGCCACAGATGATAGTTTACTAACATTGGTCTGGGCGGTGGGATTTGAACCCACGACCACCAGATCCCGATTCTGGCGTTCTAGCCATCTGAACTACGCCCAGACAAGGAATAAGTTTGTGACAATAGCTATTTTATCACAGATAATGCCTTTTTCAAGATAGCCAATCGATTATCTGGTTAACTATAAAGGATAGTATTATAACAGAGTAGAGTTGTGATATAATTAAAACGTAGTCTACGTAGCATCGTGCCAGTTCTTCTCCTTTTCAGCTTTGTGAGTCACGAACTTTCAACAACATTCAAAGGAGGTGTCATTATCGTGGACAAATTCAAAATTCTAATTGTCGATGATTCTAAGTTGGTCCATGTACAGATAAAAGATATGCTTTCTAATCTCGATTTTGAAGGAAGACATATAGAATTAGATGATGCGTTTGGGTACGAAGATTTTAGGAAAGCTTACGAACCCGGTAAATATGCACTTATATTGACAGACTTGGTAATGGAAGAAGACATCTCTGGCATAAAAGTGATAAATCACATAAGGCATGAACTCGGTGATACGAAAACTCGAATTGTGCTTATGACTGCAAATCCGGAAAAAGTACCTCGCGACCTACTTTTGAGAGATTATGATGTGAATTCGTACATTGAAAAACAATCGATGAATGAATTCACACTGAAATTGACCGTCGTGTCTATGCTTAAGACATACAAGGATATTATCGCATTTGAAAAGGCTATAAACTCAATCGACTATGTTATGCACAACTCTAAGAGTATGGAAGTTGAAGATATGTTAATAGAAACCTATTTCCAGATTCGTTCTTTTATCAAGCTGAGATTGTCAAATGTGGAAATTGAAGGAGAAATATATGTCGATAAAGGGAAGATATTTCCTCCATCTTCCCCTGTTGCCAGGACACCGAAAAAGTTGAAAGAAAGGTATTCATTCGAGGTGGAAATCTTAGAGAAACAGGTGAATCTAAATCTTTCAACCTCCAAGAAATTGAGCAAAACAGATGTGGAGTACGTCAATGCCTTACTGTCAAATTTGAAATACTCGTATTTCTATACGGAGCTTTCAGGTGTTGAGAATGATTTAATTCTTAGATTGTCAAATCTTATAGAGACTCGTTCTGAAGAAACTGGTAATCATGTAAAGAGAGTTGCAGAGATTTCTTATCTACTTGCAGTTGATTGCGGTTTTGATGCAAAAGAAGCCGAACTACTGAAAAGTGCATCAGGGTTACATGACATCGGAAAGGTGGGCATTCCCGATCATGTACTCAATAAGCCCGGAAAATTAGACGAAAATGAGTTTGCAATCATGAAAGAGCATTCGGTAATAGGTTTTGAGATACTCAAGAATTCGCGTTGGAAGGTTTTTGAACTCGGTGCGATGATTTCACTCCAACATCATGAACGATGGGACGGCACAGGTTATCCTTATGGTTTGAAGGATGGAGAAATAGCACCTGAAGCAAGAATGGTACAAGTTGCAGATGTTTTTGAAGCACTTACTCATGATAGATGTTATCGCCCAGCTTGGCCTATCGATAAGGCTGTTGAATATATGTGTGAGATGAGGGGAAAGCAGTTCGCTCCAGAGATAATAGATGTTTTTACAAAGAGGCTTTCAGATGTTTTGGATATCCTTAATCAATTCAAGGACTGATAGGCATCTATTGGCAATATTATTAGATTTCTCTTTTACCTTCAATAAAAGCATTGATGCTCTGAATAGCTCTTTTGAAGTCTTCTGGAATCCGTGCAATGAACTTGACACGTTCGTTTGTTCTTGGATGGTAGAATGACAGACTCAGTGCGTGCAGCATCTGGCGTTCTATTCCAAAGATGATGTCTTCTTTTGCCCGCCCGTATACTCCATCCCCCATGAGTGGATGACCTATGTATTTCATGTGCACTCTTATTTGATGTGTCCTACCTGTTTTTGGATATGCAAATACAAGTGTAGCAATGTCACCAAAATATCTTGCAACTTTATAATAAGTTGTTGCTGGTTTACCTATCTGTGATGTTGTGGTTGTCATTCTCACACGTAAAATGGGATTGCGCGTGATGTTTATCTCGATGTTGCCTTCTCTCTTTTCAACTGCACCTTTGACTAAGCAGATGTAAGTTTTTTCTGTAATCCTATCTTTAAATTGTTTGGTGAGTGATTGATGGGCAAGATCGTTTTTGGCGATGACCATAACACCACTCGTGTCTTTATCGAGCCTATGTACAATACCAGGTCTGAGTACACCACCTATGCCACCAAGATCTGTACAATGATAAAGTACTGCATTTACGATCGTACCTGATGTGTGTGAAGGAATGGGGTGGGTAATTATTCCAGGTTGTTTGTTTATAACGATTATGTCTCTATCTTCGTAAATTATATCAAGTGGGATATTCTCCGGTTCGATTTGAGGTAGTGTCGGTTTGTCCGGCATTTCCAATGTAATTGTATCCCCAGACTTCACCTTGTAACTCGGCTTCTTCGAAATTCCATTCACCATTACTTCCCCGTTCTTTATCGCTTTTTGGATGTATGTTCTCGAAATCCATTCCGGTGTCTTCTCGAGTACGAATTTGTCGAGTCGCCAACCATTTTCCCTGCTCGTTACTTTTATGTCCACCAATTTCCCTCCGGTCTAATTCATGACGTTTCTTCTCTCTTTTTGATCTAGACTCTGCAATGATCATTTCGATGATCAAACCAACACTTCCAAACAAGATAAACATGTCTGCAACGTTGAATATCGTA
This sequence comes from Fervidobacterium sp., assembly GCA_003522805.1. GTDB lineage: Bacteria > Thermotogota > Thermotogae > Thermotogales > Fervidobacteriaceae > Fervidobacterium. The sequence goes on from DPIB01000016.1 coordinate 24,298, forward strand.
GGCCAGTGAATGATCGTGATGAAGTCGATTACATAACCAAAACGGATTCTATCTATCAGGTTACCAAGCGCACCACCAAGAATAAATGCGACAAGCATTTCTGTACTTCTCTTCAGTTTGAAGAACGTAGGTATAAGTGCCATAACCACGACTATCGTTAAAGAAAGATAGACAACAATTTCTTTGACGCCAGCTAATAAGCCAAAAGCAACTCCTTTGTTTGTGGTGTAGGTAAGGAAAAAGATGCCAAGAACATTTTTGATTTCTCCTTGCAAGTAGAGAGTTGCTGTATATTTTGTGATTTGGTCAAGAACAAGGGCTAGAATAAGCCAGAACATGCAATCAACCTTTCTGCTTAAATGCAACTAACTTTGTTCTACTAATCTTTTTCAAGAGTTTCTTTCAAGCTCTATTTATCGCTGATCATAATTTCCTATATATAAATGATGAAGCTACTTCTAATCCTAGATTCCTATAGTTGAAAATCCTCTCAGTGTTACCCACAAAGAGTAAACCACCTGGTTTAAGGCTCTCTGCGAAATTTCTATACAGTTGATCTTTTGCTTCCATTTCGAAGTATATGACAACGTTTCTACATACGATCAAATCAAAGCCTTTTTCAAATGGATCTTGAAGAAGGTTATGCCTCTTAAACATCACTCTGGCTTTTACATTTGGTTTGACTATGTATTTTCCATCGCGGACGATGAAGTACTTTTGTATGTATTCTTGTGACGTACTCACCATAGACCTTTCTTCATATTCCCCTACTTGTGCCCAAGTAAGTACACCGATATCTATATCTGTTGCGAGTATTCTTGCTGTTGAAGGTGCCTTTAGTTCTTCGAGTATCATAGCTAGTGTGTAAGGTTCTTCTCCAGAAGAACAACCAGCACTCCATGCTTTGAATCTTGGCCCACTTTCTTTTAAGAGTTGTGGTAGGAATTTGTCTTTGATCTCTTGCCATTTTTCAGGGTTTCTGAAAAATTCCGTAACGTTTATGGTCAATTTGTCTAGAAATTCGTCTTTCTTTTTGTTATCTTTTAGGATCATATCGAGGTATTCTTTATATGATTTGCAATTATACTTTCTGATAAGCATTTCTATACGCCTTTTCATCCTTTCGGGCTTGTATCCAGAAAGGTCCAATCCCATTATTTCATTTATCTTTCCAACGAACCACGTGAATTCCTCCCAAAGAAATTCAGGACCTTCACCAGATTGGAAATTCGAGAGCCAAGCGAACTTCTTCCCCTTTGCATCGTCCAGTGACATATATATCACCTACCTTCCATGAAGCGCTCCAGTTAGTTCTGCCTGTCTTCGCATCTTCTATGATGTTCATTTCAAAATTGTCTATCTTAACAGAAAGCCCGAAATTGAAATTGATTGCAGCATTTGAGTCTGTATAGCTACTAGCATAGACCAAAAAATTGTCCGATGAAAAAACCCCTCCGATGCCTGTTCTTTCTCCAAAAAATACGTATATATTCTTTCCAACTCCCAAGTTAAACCCTTCATCGATTCGTTCTACAAAGATATCTACCCACTTCGTCTTGAATGAAGTATTGATAGCATCAGCATTGCCCACTATTGATATGAAATCATCTTGGTGTATCAAATAATCACCGTAATAACCCGTTCTTAGCCATGTAGAGTGCCATGCCTTTGAGGCTGGATTGATGAATGTTGTAAATGGTATATCATCGTTGAAAATAGAATATGTGACTTTGTAGGGAAATTCGACAAATTCAAAATAATCCATCATGTTTACAAAATCTGGACTTATAAAAGGAACACCACGCTTTTGTCCAATAGAAACGTCTAAATTGAATTCTACGTTGAATTTCCAAAAGGTAAAATTGTATCTTGCGTTCAAGCCATAAGTAGTATCAAATGGAGAGACATTAAAATAGAGCGTCTCTCCAAATGATATTGAAGTATATATGATCGTCAATAAGAATATGGCGATATACAAAAATTTTGTTACATGTTTTAAGCTGCCCAACTTTCTATCACCTATAATCTACTTATAGTCTATAAGTGTCTACCACACCCAGCTACTTGACTATGTCAACCTTCCAATTTTTCCATTATTGCATCGAGTTCAGCATCATCTATATCAAAGTTTCCAAATACTTCCTGAACATCGTCGTTATCTTCAAGCGCATCGATGAGTTTCAGTACTTTCTCTGCTTCTGAGCCTGTTACTTTAACACTGTTTTTTGGATTATATGTTATTCTAGCTTCACCATCGAACCCGTTTTTTGCCAGCTCTTCTCTCAGTGCACTTAGCGATTCTGGAGACGTATAAACGAGTACAGGGTCTCCTTCCTCAATGTCTTCTGCACCAGCATCGATAGCAAGAAGCATGAATTCATCCATATCAGGAATCTTTTCTGCTGGAATCTCGATGACACCTTTTCTTTCAAAGAGCCACGCAACGGAACCACTTTCAGCAAGTGTTCCTCCATTCTTGCTTAATATATGCCTAAGTTCTTGCGCAGTCCTGTTTTTATTATCTGTCAGTGCTAGGATGTACAGTGCAACTCCGCCCGGTGCATACGCTTCGTAGGTTATCTCTTCATATCTTTCGCCTTCGAGTTCTCCTGTACCTTTCTTTATCGATCTTTCTATCGTCTCTCTAGACATATTTGCTTCTCTTGCTTTCTCAAGTACCGTTCTTAATCTCGGGTTTGTATTCGGATCTCCACCGCCTTCTCTTGCAGCTACGATGATCTCTCTGATCAGTTTCGTGAATACTTGTGATTTTTTCGCATCTTGTGCAGCTTTCCTATGCTTAATATTCGCCCACTTATTATGACCAGACATACTCTCTTCCTCCTTATACCAAAATTTTGACTCCCAATAGATTATTGCCTTTCTCCTGGCTTTATCACCTTGTCAATTATACCATATT
>DPIB01000020.1 GCA_003522805.1 Fervidobacterium sp.
TCTTGCAGGAAAATGATAAATAATGGATAAGAAATAGAGGCAACCAGATTGGAGGATAGGATGCGAATACTTGGCATAGATCCGGGTTATGGCATAGTTGGGTATGGCATATTGGAAAAACAAGGTAATCGACTCAACTATGTTACACATGGTGCAATTGCTACCGGTAAGCAAGAACAATTTGAAAATCGCCTGGATATAATATATCAAGAGCTGAGAAGGATAATCTCAGAGTACAAACCAGATCTAATCGCAGTTGAAAGCTTATACTTCTACAAGAATGTTAAAACTGCAATTTCTGTCGGTGAAGCCCGAGGCGTTATTCTTTTGGCTATTAAACATTCGAACGTTCCATTTGTTGAATTCACTCCACATCAGGTAAAACTTACGATCACTGGATATGGGAGAGCAAATAAGGGTCAAGTCCAGAAAGTTATGAAGATGCTCTTGAAACTAGACGAAATTCCGAAACCTGATGACGCAGCTGATGCACTTGCAATTGCGTGGTCTGCAGCCGTAACCTATAGAGACACCAACAAAAAACTGTGATAAATGACTAGATCAAAACGATATCAACAATCAATAATCGGGGTGATTCCATGGTATATGCATTTGATGTGAGAAGATCCATAAGGGAAATCACGAAAAAACTTGGAATAGATGCTGACGGAACTTTGAAAAAGGTAATATACGATAAGAGAAGGGAATCAGTCACCTTCGTTGTTGAAAAATTCAGGGGTAATATAGAGACTTTTGGGAACGTGCTAAGTGAATTCCTAGGAGTTCACACTGATGTTTTAATAGAAGAGAAAACTTTTGACCCAGATAACCCAGAAAGTTTGAAAGACTATATCATGGAACTATTGAATGGTTCGGGCAAATACCTTGAAAAGATAGAAATAGAGGATAGTACACTCAAGGTATATGCACTTGGAGATTTTGCAAAAACACATCTGACAAGAAAGATAGAAAGAATAAAATCAAAGCTACCATTCGAAAAATATATCGTCGAGCTTTCCCCAAGTGAGTCTGATTATAATAACGATGAAGATAACGACCAAGACAATGGCACTGCCGATTACAAAGGAGTGGAGAGTATAGGAGATATAGAAAACATAATAGATAGTACCGATGTAGTAAGAGCCAGTGAAGGGAAAGAAAAAAATACCTCGAGACAAGAGAAAAGGAGAAATGTTCCAACTTTTGAAAACACATCCGCTGACAGCACTATGAATCCGCTAAACAGTCTGGACAATCTGAATTCACCTTCGAACATGCCACCGACCAAGAAGCGGGCGAAAATCTATGGGAGAGTTTTTAAGCTTGAAAAGATATCAAATGATGTAATGAACATCTACATAACAGACAAGAAAGATTCTGCCATCGTTAAGGCATTCAATTCGAAAGTGCCACTTGCCGAAGAAAAGCTGACCCTGGGAGATTGGTACATATTCACTGGAATGCTGATATACGACAAACTTGGTAACGCATTTTTCAAAATGGAGAGCATAACAGAGGCTCCATCCCTTGATAGAATTGATAACTCAATCGAAAAACGTGTAGAGCTCCATGCACACACAAAAATGAGTGATTTAGACAGCGTAATGGATGTTACAGAATACGTAAAGACAGCAAAAAAATGGGGTTGGGAGGCAATCGCTGTTACTGATCATGGAAATGTTCAGAGCATTCCAGAGTTTTACGAATTAGCAAAATCGGTTGGACTCAAGCATATCTTTGGTGCTGAACTTTACGTAGCAAATGATCCTAAGAAGATAATGATAAACGAAATAGATGGTGAGATATCAGAAGCTACATATGTTGTACTAGATTTGGAGACAACTGGACTGAATCCAAGACAAGATGAAATAATGGAAATTGGTGCGGTAAAGATCAAGGGCAAAGAGATTATAGATGAATTCCATACATTCGTAAAACCTACAGCAGTGAAGAGAAAGAGCTTACAGATTACTGGTATCACAGAAGAGATGTTGAAAGATGCACCTGATATATCCGAAGTACTTCCTGAGTTAGAGAGGTTCCTCGAAGGTTGCGTTATAGTTGCACACAATGCGGATTTTGATATAGGGTTTTTGCAGAACACATTTCGAAGATTTGGCAAGAAATTCAATCCATCGTACATCGATACACTACGGCTTTCAAATGCACTATTGAGAAACAAGTTAAGGTCATTTTCGCTCGACAAAATAGTCGATTATTTTGGATTAGGAACATTCAACCATCACCGTGCACTTGACGATGCGAGAGTAACAGCGAAAGTCTTCTGGGAACTCGTAGACCTTGCAAAGAAGAAATCTATAACTACATTCGACAAACTCAACAAACTGGTAGAAAGCATAAATCCTTTGACAAAACACCCTATGCACTTAACAGTGTTGGTTCAGAACAAAATAGGCTTGAAAAACTTGTATCGACTCATATCAAAATCACATACGGAGACCTTTTTCGTTGTACCACAAGTCCTCAAATCTGATCTTGAAGAGCATAGAGAAGGATTACTCATTGGCACAGGCTGTTCAAATTCAGAAATATTCCACCTTGTACTAAGGAAAGATAAAGGTGCATTAAGCGAAGCGTTGAAATTCTACGACTACGTAGAAATAATGCCACTTGATACGATAAGCTCAGACGAATTCACACATGATGAAGTAAAAGATGCATATAAATTGCTTTATCAAGTAAGCAAAGAACTAAACGTGCCTATCATTATGGTTTCAAATGCACACTTCATAGACCAAGAGGACATAAAGGCACGTAAGGTATTACTTGCACCTCAGAGCAACATAGAAGACGAAAATTCCAATTACTACTTACGCACAACGGAAGAAATGATGAAAGCGGCAATGGAGATATTTGACGACG
>DPIB01000196.1 GCA_003522805.1 Fervidobacterium sp.
GGAACGAGAAAGGATCGCACAGAAGTACCTTGATGAAATCAAAAATCCAATGATAGAACTTCCAGCAATCAGACAAGGTGCAGAACACGTTTGGCACTTATTTGTGGTAAGAACCGAGAAGAGAGATGAATTGCAGAAATACTTGGCTGAAAATGGAATAGGCACGCAGATTCACTACCCCATTCCGCCACATCTTTCTGGTGCATACAAGCATCTTGGTTACAAGGAAGGAGACTTCCCAATAACAGAGAGCTACGCTAACACGGTATTGAGCCTTCCGATATATGACGGAATGACCGATGAAGAAGCTGAATACGTGATTAAAGTGATGAATGATTATAAGGGTTGATTGAGTTGAGCAGAGCCAAGCTTTTTCTCGAAAACTTCTTTGCTTATGGATTTATAAACATCCTCAATAAAATCGTTCCATTGATACTGTTGCCAGTCGTCACAAGGTTGCTCCCTGATACTTCAGCATTTGGAATATTCGATATGTACAATGTTATAGTAGGATTTGCGACTCCGTTGGCCATCTTAGGCTTGTACGATGCAATGTTTAGGGAGTTCTTTGAAAAGGATGATCAGCAATACAAGTACAATGTGACAGCAACGGCTGAGAGAATTGTTCTTGTGTCATCTATTATTATAACTTTAGTTCTTATGTTATTCAGCAAGCCATTCTCCAGTTTATTTTTCAGCAGTGACAAGTACAGGGACATAGTTGTGTACTCTGGAGTGGCTTTAATATTCTCTGCAAATATAAGTATAATCCAAGCACCGACGAGGATGCTGAACAAAAGAAGGATATATGTTATCTCGGGCCTTTTGCAATCACTTGGATATTATTTGTTCGCAATCTTGTTGATAAAATTGGGCTTTTCATATTATGGATTGATTTACGCAAATATACTTACAACGGTTGCTTTACTCGTATTTTTTTGGTTTCAGAACAAGAACTTTTTCCTTGATGGGAAATATGACAAAGCCATAGCAAAAGAACTATTCAAAATAGGATTGCCACTTGTTCCAACATTTTTGATCTACTGGATCTACAATTCTACTGATAGGATAATGATTACAAATATGCTTGGCACATCGCAGCTTGGGATATATTCAATAGGAGCAAGATTGGCGCAGATAAGCCAGCTCATTTATTCAGCATTTGCTGGAGGATGGTCGTATTTTGTATTTTCCACTATGAAAGACGAAGATCATGTAGAACTTGTTTCAAGAATTTTTGAGTATCTAGGAATTGTCTCGTTTCTGTCATTCTTGATTATAACTCCATTTAGCAAGTTTATTTTCAACCTGCTTTTCAAAGGGGATTATGTAGACGGTGCAAGCGTTTTTCCTTATTTGTTCTTTTCTCCGTTGCTGCTAATGCTGTTTCAAACTGTTGCTGGTGGGAACTTTCAAATTATCAAAAAAACGTATCTTTCCACATTATGCTTATCATTAGGCGCAGGAACCAATGTTCTGCTGAACTATTTACTGATACCGAGATTAGGAATCGTGGGTGCGTCCATTGCTACACTGGTAGGTTATGCAATCTCGGTTATTGTAGCAGTTGTTGTGACACAAAGAATGGGGCTTTTTAGAGTAACGAACCGGTTCATAACGTCATCAATTTTGATTGTGGCTGATATATTGCTGATGCAGGTCAATTTCGCCGAACTTTATATTGTTAATGCTATACTAGTTGCTGTGATATTTTTCATCTATAGGGAAGATGCGAAAATCGTTTTGAAAAGGCTTCAAACAGTGTGGAAGGTATGACGAGGTATGATCAGGTATGAACAGATATCACATAATTCGATGTTTTTAATAACCAATTGGGTAATTACTGTGGAGGAAAGGAAATGAAAAAACTACTAAGGAAAATCATAGCATTTAGAAATAGAATACTGAGAAGACTCTTCGTTCTTTTTAGAAGTAAAATCTCAGGTACCAGAGTCAAACTTGGCACGAGGGTGGTATTCAATCAGAAGACGATAATTACTGGAAAAGGTACCGTTAGGATAGGAAATAATGTTTCGATTGGATACAAACTTGGTGGGAATTTCTATAAGGGAATTTCAGAAATTCAACCAAGGTATAGAGATTCTGTTATAGAAATTGGAGACAATGTGGCTTTCAACAACAACATATTCATATGTAGTGCGAATACAATAAGAATAGGAAATAATTGTTTGATTGGCGAGGGTGTAAATATCTTTGACTTTGAGGCTCATGGGACCCTGCCGCAGGAGAGGCGCAACTTGGGTGCTGTCAAACAAGTGATTATAGGAGATAATGTTTGGATTGGTAGCAAGGTCATAATTCTTAAAGGGGCAGTGGTAGGTGACAATTCCATTATTGCAGCAGGTTCAGTCGTACTCGGGAAAGAGTATCCTCCCAACGTGATAATAGGAGGTAACCCTGCAAAAGTTATAAAAGAAATTACGAGTAGCGACAAATAGATAGATTTTTATAGATCGATACTGCTTCCCAGAGACTTGCTTGATAACTATAACATTAGAAGTTGGTGCAGGAAGTAATGTAGTGCTAAACTTTCTGTTAATACCAAGGCTTGGAATTGTCGGAGCTTCAATAGCCACCCTGATAGGATACACAACGTCAGTGATCATAGTCGCAATAATAAATCAAAAGATGGGGCTGCTCAAGGTTAGGTTTAGATTCATATTATCAGCTTTGTTGGTTGTGCTTGATTTTGTGGTCATAGGATTAAGTTGGCTTAACCTCTACTTAATAAATCTTCTTCTTGTTATAGCAATACTTCTTGCATACAAACAAGATGTAGGGTTGTTAATTAAGAGAGTAACAAGAAGATAGAACAGACTTTTTCGCAAATAGCAGGATCTGCTTTTATAATTTTGCCTGATTAATTGATAAGATTTCCCAAAAGATTGGGACTTTATGGTGTGTGACGACTGCATAACAACATAGAAGGTATGGCAAGATGTTAAGACGAAGTACATTTGTCTCGGATTAATGGAAATTACTTAGAGAAAATGAATTCAGCATGTCTTTGAGCCATCTGCTTGGAGATGAAAGCGTTAGGAAATAGGTTTGGAAGATAGGATATTTACAGAAATGTTTGCAACACAGTTTGACAAAATCTACGCGGCCTATGCTTCAACTACGGTTCTCGAAAAAGTCAAAGGAAAGGCTTCCTAGGCATAGTAATATAGTTTATACTCAGAGTTTTCTGTAGAGGACTTGATTATGGAGGAAACTGTTGATAACATAGTCATGTTGTATACACTTGAACGTATTGACATCAACTTGAAGCTTTGAAAAACATCAGAAATTTATACATAATGGCACAATTTTATAGTTATCTATTCCAAACATAATGTTGATTCGCAGACAGGTTAGTGTAAAAATGGAACTCTTGAGAAATCTGATTCGTTGAATGAGCTTGATATTAAGCCTGGCTACAAGAAGGTTTACTACCAGGAGAAGTTTAAATCTGATTTTTGAAAAGTAGGATTTAAAATCATAGAATTTTGGTGGTTGCATGCTGAACCCTCTTGGAAATAAACTGAAGATAACTGGAGTAATGAAATGATACATGACTTTACTAAGTTTGGCAACGATTATCCAAATTTTGCGAGTATGTATATTTGCGAAGAGGAGTGATTGATTTGACTTATGACGGCAAGATGGTTGGTAAATTCATTTATCTAAGAAGCGTGTCAGAAGAAGATGCCGATTTTATTCTAAAGCTGAGATTAGACGAACGTCTGAACAAGTATCTTAGCAGAGTGGATAATAATTTAGAAGAAGAAAAGAGATGGATAAGGGAACACAAAATGCTGGATAATGATTTTTATTTTTTAATTGTCAGGAAGGATGACGAACCTTTGGGAACTATTTCACTGTACGATATCAAAGGGTCTGAAGGAGAATTTGGAAGATGGGTTTCTGTTGGAAACGCTGTGGAAAATTTGGAATCAGTTCTTCTACTCCATGATTTTGGCTTTTACACTTTAGGTTTAAATTTGATATATTCTGAAACGGTCAAGGAAAATGTCAGGGTGTTGAATTTCCATAGAAGGTTTGGAGCAGAAATTCTTGATGAATTTAGAGAGTATAACGGTTTTATAGTACAGAAGGCAGTGATAAGGAGAGAGAATTATCCTGATATCAGGTTGAAAAACCAGAAGATACTCGATTCACTTTCCAAATCGCTCAAAGGTTAGAAAAAGGCCTCGTTCAAATTGAATGCTTGAAAATGTTTTTTAACCCGCTTTAAGACGGAGGTGACCGTGATGGAAGACAAAATAATCGAAATAGCTGCAAGTATCTTTGAAATGGATCCAAGGAGGCTAAGTATCGAAAGTAGCAGGGATGAGATAGAGAAGTGGGATTCACTGGCTCATGTGATGCTGATTGCCGAGATTGAAGAACAATTCGGAGTCTCCATTCCTTTTGAAGAAACTGGAAATATCCATCAACTCAAAGATTTTCTCAGGTATGTTGGAAAGTAATGTGTGGATTTTGTTTTCATACGCGTGGAGGTGCTAAACCATGAAAATTGGTGTTTATTCTAATGTGAACTTAGATGGGCTGTGTAGGAAACTGAGCAGTACGTTTGAGGATGTGCAAAAGGGCGAAGGATATGGGGATTGGTATTTTTCATTGATGAGGGATGGTATAAAAGAAGACGTGGCCTTCTTCATTTTGGATGGCTTTGAGTTGTTCAGGAACGCTTCTGATGTTGATTCTGAATTTAGAAATTATATAGACATTATCGAGAAGATAGTATCGGAGAACAAAACAAAGAAAGTCTTTGTTTCTACTATAGATATTTGGGAAGATAAGATTCGTTCGGTGAAGGATTTTGACATATCGAGCATGGAAATGGAATATAAGTGGTCGAAAGAATTGGAAAGGCTCAATAGCCAGCATGATAATTTCTTCATTTTTGATTTGAAGGTGATGATTACATCATTAGGTAGGAAGAATTTCTATTCGAAAAAGCTTTGGTATTTGGGTGGTATCAAGTATACAAACAGTGCTGAGAATCTTATCGCGGAAGAGATAATTCGAATAGTTAATACGATGGAAAAAGCAAGAAAGAAGTGCATAGTATTGGACCTCGACAATACGCTGTGGGGCGGAGTGGTGGCGGATGTGGGGGTAGAGAATATAGAACTATCAGAATTCAAAGAAGGTGCAAGGTACAAAGACTTTCAAAAGAGGTTGAAGGAATTGAGGGAGCTAGGAGTTTTGTTAACGATATGTTCCAAGAATGAGGAGAGCTACGTTGACGAGGTATTTGAAAAGAACAAGGAAATGGTTTTGAAGAGTGAGGATTTCGTTGCAAAGAAGATAAACTGGCAGCCAAAATCGAAGAACATTTCGGATATAGCTGAAGAACTGAATATAGGGTTAGATTCGATAGTATTTATTGATGATAGTCCAGTTGAAAGAGAAGAAGTCAGAACCAACTTGCCAGAAGTGATCGTTCCAGAATTTCCAAAAGACACATCCCAGTTAGAAGATTTCATAATGGATGTGTACAAAGAGTATTTCTACACATTGGCCCAAACCGAGGAAGACAAGAAAAAGACGAAGATGTATTTCGACAATGTGAAGAGAGAGGAAGAAAAGAAGAAAAGTGCATCACTTGATGAATTCTTGGAGAAGTTGGATATGAAGATACATCTATGGAGGATGAAGCCAGAGAATTTAAAAAGAGCAACACAACTTGTACAGAAAACTAACCAGTTCAATTTGACGACAAAACGTTACACGGAAGAGCAGTTGGCAGAGTTGATGAATGATCCAAGCTGTGACATCTTTTTAGCTCGAGTGGAAGACAAATTTGGTGATAATGGAACGGTATTTTTGCTGATTGGGAAGAAAGAGGGGGCGAAAGTAGTTATAGATTCGATGATAATGAGTTGCAGGGTGGTGGGTAGATTCATAGAAGACAGAATAATGTCGTATCTGGAAGATAAATGGTTTGAGGATGGGTTCGAAGAGATAGAGGGAGTGTATATAAAGACAGAGAGAAACAAACCAGTTGAAGATCTATTTGAGAGACTGGGATACGATGTTGTTTACAAGGATGAAAATAAAAAGGTTTACAGATTAACGAAGGAAAGAAAACCAAAGAGAAAAGAAATAGGAGAACTGATTTTAGAATGAAGGTACATCATGTTGGATATGCGGTGAAAAGCATAGAAGATGCAAGGAAGGAATTTGAGCTTCTTGGATTTAGGTGTGAGAGCGAGACTGTTTTGGACAATGTAAGGAAGGTACGCATACTTTTTATGACAAATGATACATGCCGTATCGAGTTGATAGAACCAAACGAAAGTGATAATCCCATTGAAAGTATATTGAAAAAGGTTGGTAGTTCACCTTATCACATATGCTATGAATCTGAAGATATCGAAAACGATGCAAGGTTGCTCAAAGAAAAAGGCTTCAGAGTCATCAGCGACGTTTCTGAAGCACCCGCGTTAGGAAACAAAAATGTTTGTTTCCTGTACAGCAAAGACATTGGGATAATAGAACTTGTGCAAGAGTATTAGATTAGGAAAATGGGAGTGATCAAATGAAGGGTATTATCCTTGCAGGTGGAAGTGGAACAAGGCTGTATCCAATAACGAAGGGAATAAGCAAGCAACTTCTTCCAATATATGACAAGCCGATGATTTATTATCCACTTTCTGTTCTCATGCTTGCTGGGATAAGGGAAATACTTGTCATCTCTAATCCTGAATATATTGACTTGTACAAAAGATTACTCAACGATGGAAGCCAGTTCGGTATCCAGCTCAAATACAAAGTTCAGGATGCTCCAAGAGGACTGGCAGATGCCTTCATTGTTGGAGAGGATTTCATTGGTGATGACACAGTTTGCCTAATTCTTGGCGATAATGTGTTCTATGGCCAAGGCTTTGGACCAAGATTGAAAGAGGCTGCTAAGCTTCAAGATGGTGCTATCATATTTGGCTATTACGTCAATAATCCAAGTGAATTTGGTATTGTTGAGTTTGATGAGAATTGGAATGTTCTGAGCTTAGAAGAGAAACCCAAAAATCCAAAATCGAATTATGCCATTCCTGGTCTATATTTTTACGATAACAC
>DPIB01000164.1 GCA_003522805.1 Fervidobacterium sp.
AATTATTACATGACGATTTTCAATAGGTTCATCAATCCAGCTCTTAACTCTGACGCGTCCTGAAGATGATACTCCAGAGTAACTTGAAACTTGAATGAAAGAGTATTCAACATTCATATCGATGTTCTGAACCAATTCGCTAAAAAAGTGAATCGATCCTTTCAAAACGCATACGGCGTGTAGTGTGTCAGTCTTATTTTTATAGTGCTCGGTGAGTTCTCTCCCTAATTCTCTTATTCTCTCTTTCAGTTTCTCGTTCGATATAAGCACTTCTATCAAGCTAATCCCTCCCAATGTTGCCGCAGTGTTTGTCTACGATTACTTATTTTCAGTGCTCAATAATTCCTGAGCAAAGTACTTTATCAGCATCGTAAAAAACAGCTATTTGACCTGGTGTTACTGCAAACGCAGGTTCTTCAAAATCTACCAAAAGGGCTCCATTTTTCGATACTACTTTGCAACGAATTTCATTCGATTTCTTTCGGATCTTTACTGTTGCCGAAAACTCATTGGAAAGTTCTTCGTACACGTTTAATTGTTTAACAACCATATGATTTTGATATATCTCATTCAGTGGTGCAGTTACGAGGAAGTTTCCGTCTACATTCTTAGATTTTACATAGAGCTTGCTGCCTGTAGCAATTCCCAGCTTTCTCTGCCCCACTGTGTAAAACGGGAGCCCGTTGTGACGTCCGATTATTTTTCCATCGCTTGTTATTATGTTTCCTGGTTGAATATCTACCCTATGTTCCTCAAAAAAGGACTTAAAGTCGTTGTCTGGTAAAAAGCATAGGTCTTGAGAATCGATTTTCTGAGCAACATGGATGCCAATTTCTGAGGCAATTTCTCTTATTCGCTTCTTTGTAAATACTCCATTTGGTAACATGATCCTTTGAAGCTTTTCTTTCCTTATCGATGCTAGAAAATATGATTGGTCTTTTGATGTATCGATTGCTCTATACAATTTACCATCGACAATCCTTGCATAATGTCCGGAAGCCAGATAATCCATACCATCTTCTAACGCTTTGTTCATCACGACACCGAATTTGATGTAATCATTGCAAAGAAAACACGGATTCGGCGTCCTTCCTTTAAGGTTTTCATCTATGAAATAACCTATTATCTTCTCTTTGAAAATGTCTTCTACATGGATTGTTTTGAATGGAACCCCAAACTTCTTGGCTATTAAATGCGCATCGTAAGTATCGGACGGACTACAACAGACTTTGTGTTTAACTGCTCTCGTGACATACAGATCATCTTTCACAGTCTTCATATGATAAGCAGTCACATCATATCCCTCTTGCAACAACAGATAGAGCGCAACAGCACTATCTACCCCACCGCTTAGAAGGATTCCTACCTTTTTCTTACTATCTGTATCCGCATTAGAACAGCTCAAGTGTTACACCTCGCCTCGTAGTCCTTGATAAGGTCTTTCAGTGTTATCGATTTTAAGGTCTCTTCCATCTTATGCAATATCGTTTCCCAAATGGCATTTACAGTACAAGCTTCGGCAGATGTATCGAGCTTGTTTGTATTTATAAAGCATTTTATCATGTCCGAAGGATTATCGACCGCAGAGACTATATCGTAAACAGTTATGATATCCGAACTTTTTGCCAATTCATATCCGCCACCATGTCCCCTGAAGGCTTTTAGGAGACCTTTCCTTGCCAAATCCGCCAATATTTTTTCGGTGAATTTCAACGGTAACTTGTCTTTACATGTCTCAATCAGTTCATGTGTCTTCATTCGTCGACCACTTATGCCTAGAAGCATCATCAACCTTATAGCATACTCACTCTTCATCGTTATAGCCATTTACTTTTCATCCTTTCAATTCCATTTGTCTTGTAATCATTGTCATCATCTTTTATCGGCGTTGATTATATAAACGGGATGAGGAGTTATGCCTTTGCTTAGTGCATAGGCTACATCACTTACATAAACATCTATTCTATTGCCCTTTATTGCACTGCCGGTATCTTCAGCTACAAATATGGTGTTGTACAGTGTTGGCATGTACACTAGCGATCCAACTGGAATAACTGTTGGGTCAACGGCTATACTCTTGAACTTTTCAGGTACCCTGCCATTTCGGGCTATTCTAAAAGTTGGATGAATGGGGACTTTTCCATCGTCCCATTCAGTGTAAAAGGTTACAGTGAAGACCCCCTTATACTCCGTGAACAATCTTATCGGATCTCTCGGTTCTCCTTCAATGTATAGTTCGAAATGTAATACATCCAAACATTGTCCCAACGGTTTATCAGTCGATATGAAATTGCCGGATTTAAGTGTCGTACTGATTCCATCATACACAGCCATGATCATGTTCCCGTGGTCTATAGTAATCTTATTGCCCTCTATACTGATTACCTTTCCTGGTAATATCGGATATATGTCTTTACCCCTTGCATAAATATCCATTCCAATGTTCTTAGAACCGTTCTTTTCTTGTCCATGGTAGGCAACGACGTCAGAAGGTTCAATCTTCAAGGGAACTCTTACAAAGTTTTTCGGATCTTCAACTGGTATCTTCAGAACTTGTCCAATCGATAATTTTGAAGGGTCCTTTATTCCATTTATTTCAGTAACTTTGCTTATCGTTGTCTTATAAGCACTTGCGATAGCTGATAAAGTATCGCCTGATTTAACGATATAGTAGATATATCCTTGATCTAATTTCAAAAAGGTAGAGGGGTCCATAGATTGAACAGTACTTTTCAAGTCGCTTATCTGTTGTTGTAACTGCTTAAGAAAGTCAATATCACTTTGAGAAATTGTTGTTGGGATGCTTGCCTGAACATTTCTAATCTGCGCACTAAGAAGATCCAGGTCTCTTCTAATTACATCAAACTGTTTGAGTTGGGTTTCCATCGTAGTTAACTTATTCTGCAAGGTAACGTCGTTTTTCTCAAGGGTACTTATCTTTTTGGAAATGTCTGCTATACTATTGCTGAGCGTGTTTATTTTCGACTTATTTGATTCGCTATCTTTTTGGAAATCATTAACATTGCTTATCGTTTGAGATAGTTTATTGTCCAGCTGTGAGGATTTACTATCAAGTTGCGACAATTTACTGTCGATCTGAAACACTCTATTATCGAGTTCTGAGAGTTTTTGATTTGTTTCCTCCAAGGCCTTTGAATCGATTTTTACCTCGGTTATTGTTGTGGGCTTAACTATTTCAGCTCTCTTTTCAATGTAATCAACTCTATCTTTCAGATCTTCAACTTCCATAGACAATTCCAAAACGCTGCCCAAGGGAATACATGAGGAAAGTGAAAATGATACCAGCATCGATATGATTATTAAATTCAATATTCTTCTTACTTTTCTCTTAGTTCTTGCCATCTTTCTTTCCCTGCCTTAACGTAGAATGATGTGGCACTCTTGTATTTACTGACCAATGTAGAAAACCATCTCATTGCATCTTCCCGTTTACCAAACCTTCTCGAAAGTTCAGCGAGGTAAAAAAGAATCATTGGTTCCTTATCTGACTCGACATATGTGTTCAAATAGCATTCTTCGAAATTGGAGAGTGCTTTTGCCAATGCCTTGTTTTCGTTATCTTCGTCGTTTATCTCCCTATAGAGCCATCCCATCCTAAGATACATTTCAGCAGTCCTGCATGGTTGATTTTTGACTTTGTAGAAAAGGCTTGCTAAGGCATAGGCAATGATGGCTACTTTATGATCCCTTTCTTGAGAAAAAGAGACCATCTCAGGGATTTTTATTTCATCTTGTACTTTTCTTATTTCCTCCCGAAAAATAGGAGAAATCTGAGTTTCAAAGTCACTTTCCAATGCACTATAGTAACACGATTCACAAACGATGACAGAGTACAGTAAAGGATTTATACCTTCGTAAACTGGCTTTAGGTCAGCTTCATAGCTTTTGATCCTCACTTTTCCTGTGAAGACCTTCTTCGTACCTACCGATGCGCCACAGACCGGACACTTATACTTTTTATCCCACAGATCGGGCATCTTCTCTTTCATCTCCTATCATAAGAGCATTGACAAAATCACTCGCAACAAATGGTTTCAAATCTTCGACACTTTCGCCAATCCCTATCAGTTTTATCGGTATTCCTAGTTCTTTAGCTATAGCAATTGCTATACCACCTTTGGCTGTACCATCGAGTTTTGTCAATACTATACCAGTAACGTTAACTACTTCTTTGAATACTTTAGCCTGTTGTAAACCGTTTTGACCTGTGACTGCATCGATGACCAGAAGCACTTCATGAGGAGCAGCAGGAATGATTTTCTGTATCACTCTGTTGATCTTTTGCAGTTCGTCCATAAGGTATTTTTTGTTATGCAACCTTCCAGCAGTGTCCAAGATGACAACATCTTTTCCTTTTGATATGGCATGATTCACTGCATCGTAAGCAACTGCTGCTGGATCTGCGCCTTCCATATGTGCAATAAATGTGGAATTCGTCCTTTCAGCCCAAATTTTCAACTGATCTATGGCTGCTGCTCTGAACGTGTCACATGCACCTATAACAACTTGTTTGTTTTCACTTCTAAATATGTGCGCCAGTTTCCCACAAGTTGTCGTTTTCCCAGAACCGTTCACACCCACCATACTTACTACGAATGGCTTTTCATTTGGGATGTTAAGCTCATTATTGCCAGAGAGTATTTCTACCAAAATCTGCTTAAGTGTTTCAAATGCATCCTCTGAGTTCACTTCTTCTAAGCGGTTTAGTATATACTCAGTCGCTTCTACGCCAACGTCTGCAGAGATCAAGAGTTCTTCTATTTCATCACGAGTTTCATGATCAAATCGTTTTGTTTTTAGAATATGTCCTATTTTAGCGAAAAATGTATCTCTACTTTTTTTCAATCCATCCTTCAGTTTATTAAAAAAGAGCATTTTCAAACCTCCTTGAGCTATTTGTCCTCTTTATCAACATCTAGGTCTATACATGCAAATATCAATCCATTTTTTCTACTCAGTATTATTCGATCGAATTTTGTAGAAAGCTTGTCAAGTAGTCTATCCTTTTCGAGGGATTTTATGACTACTCTTTTTCTAGCGATTCTGAGTAGTTTTTCTACAATGTCATCGTCAATACTATCGTAGTTTGCAAAGGGTCTTATCGGATTCAACGATGAGCTTTTGTAGATCGGGTTTTCAAACATTGGGTCACAGTAAACGATATCGAAGGCTTTGGCTGGTTGTTTCGATATGAACTTCTTCATATCTTCGTTATAGAGGTCTATTTTCTTGATTGCATTGTTGATCCATTCTTCTTTAGAGTCATAGTTCTTTAAACCATGTGATACGATCCTATATATGTGTGTCGATACCTCTGTACCCACTATTTTCTTTACAAAATGTGCCATGAATATCGCATCCATGCCCAATCCAAATGTTGCATCATAAATGATATCTTCTTGTGACGGTCTTATAGCATCCAAAAGATAATCTTTTCCTTCTCTTTTAAAATTCTCCATTCTAATCTTGGATATTCCAGGATGAAAGAAAAGTCGAGAATTTCCAATTCTTATAGATAAATTGAGATTATTATCAACAACGTAGTAGAAATCTATGTTCTCTTCCCTTATCTTTTCGTTTAGATGTCTTCTGTTGTAGTATGGTATGCCATATTCAAAAGATAATTTTTTCGCTACCTGTACTGCCTTTTCCGTCGAATTGTGGGAAGTTGTTATCAATACTTTAGAGTCTTCCTGGAATATTTTCTTCATACTTCCATTCTCGCCATTTTTATGGTTCATCTGTCGTATCAATTGCCTCCTGTTGTGACTTTCGAAGTTCGTTTATGAGCTCTTCAAGTTGTTTTACAGTTTCCTCTTTCTCTTTCAACTCTAATTTCTCTGCCTCGTAAGCTTTCTTAAGTTCGTTATACTCTTTGTAAACTACCCTATATCTAAGATAAGTTGTCAAAAAATAGCCTATGAAAAAAAGAAAGATGACTATATAGAAAACTATCAACAAATCAAACGATTGCTTCTTCCTTTCTGCCTTTTTTACCTTCATTTACACACTTCCAATCAATATCACAAAAATAGATGAGATGAAAAAACGATGGATGATTATGGCTTAGTTAAATCTACTTCTTTTTCTTCTTCTGATTGATCTGGGCTCGTAGTGACATTCTTTTGATTCAAGGTTTCATTGTCTATTATGGTATATGACTTTCCCCTTTCGGCTACAAACACGCACTGCGGTTTGTCCGAAGAAGAAAGTCTTTTTGTGAATAGCCTATAATAACGGGTTTCATCCGTCACTGTTATAAATTTCTCAATATCTGTTTTGATGACAAATCTATACCCCTTACTATAATCCAATACCTTTATATCTGCTTGACCACCTTCATAAGGCACATCCAGCAGTACATAATAAGCTTGAACATTTGGATCGATACTTTTGGTCTGTTGTGGGAATGATAGTGAAACCTCCACTTCAGGTGCAAGAATTGTATCCGTTGCTGCATCTATCCTGTAAGTTGCAGAGAGCACGATGGTTGTTGCTTGGGTAGTAGGAATATAAGTGGGAGTGTTTTGAACAATTCCATTGAATAGGTATTGAACATTACTCCCCGTTATACCGTTTGATGCGTCACTTATCTTGAAATTTACGGGAATGTCGAGATACGTTATCTGGATTTCGGAGAATTTGTATCCGCTTGACCAATCGATAAACTCTTTTGGAAGTCCGTTTACATAGGTGTAGAGTACATACTGCCTCTGACCTCCACCACTGATTACATGGCTCAGCATATATGCGCAACCAGAGAAGAGGAAAATTGTAGCTAATATCGATATGAATAGAGATACTTTCTTTATCTTAATGATGGTTTCTCACCCTCCCAGCATCTTAGTCAGGTCATCCAGATTATCAACTATCACTTGAAATTGACATTTGTCACTATGACCACATAACCATTCTGCTCATGATAGTCCACCCTTACTTTCTCGGGTGGAATATTGAACTTTCTGGAGATAGTTTCAACAACTGCATATTTTATCTCCTCAGAATTAGCTTCAAATTCTTCTGCTGGTATCATTTTTACTATTTCACGTCTTCTGGAGAGCATTGTTTCCAATCTCTCGGCAGCCTCTTCTTTCGGTGATTTCGTCTGCTTGTGTTGTTTATTCTTCCTCTTCTTGAATATATCGACGATCCACATCACGCTCACCTCTTCTTAAACATTGA
>DPIB01000138.1 GCA_003522805.1 Fervidobacterium sp.
TTTTCAGTTATTTCTTCACCCTCTCAACTGTTATGCCATTCGAGTACTCCATAGTTACTATCCCAGATTTATCTGTCACAATAGTTATCTGTAGTCCCTCATAGGTTAAAATATATCTCCCATCGGCTGTACGTTTCAATTGTGCCGTGCCGGAAGCCTTCTCCGTTTTCGAAGGGTCAAACAATGCTTGTGGGATCAGTATCGTGAACACCGGACTAGGTGTTTTCAACATCATCTCAAAGTGTGGGATCACGAAATTGTTGTCCAAGATTACCATTTCAGTATTATCAAACGTAAATGTCTTGACAGACGGGTTTTTCGGGTCATAGTACATGTACAGAATTATAGAAACACGATTCTGTTTGTTTGTTCCAAGGATCTTTGCAACAATTTCATCATTTGTTTTGAATATAGCCTCGTATTGCTCGAAATATCCTGTCTTACCGTAGACAGTTCTTGTTTCGACAGTGTATTTCTCACCATATTCCAGATTACTAATACTGACCCAACCATTCTTGGTATTCTCACTTTTAATTTTTCCCAATTCCATTTGGTCAACTCTAACAATGTACTCTGCACCAAATGTGATTAATACCGTAAAGACGAGAAAAACTCCTACAAGAATAGATAGTTTTAAATGTATCTTATTCACAATAATCACCTCCGTATATAGAGTATCATTCGAAACTTAAAATTTCATTAAAACTTATTAGAAACCTATCGTTATACCACATACAATATACAATCAGCAACTACATACCAAAACATCAACTTAAATATCAAGAGTCTTGGTGATAACCCCGAATAGCGGTCCAGCTGATATCTTCTCGATTCTTACTAGGACGCTTTTACCTATCAGTTCTTCTGAACCATTGAACGAAATTATCTTGTTTCTTACATCTCTTCCGTAGAATAATCCGTTTTTTGCACTTGATTCAACGATGACTTCTACTTCTCTTCCTTGATAGCTCTCATTTAGTTCTCTGTTAATCCTTTTTTGAAGGTTGAGCAGGAAAGACATTCTTCGAACCTTTTCTTCGTGAAGTACGTCATCTTTCAAATACTTCCATGCTACGGTTCCCTCACGAGGCGAGTAAATGGCTAAATTCAGCCTTTCAAACTGCATTTTTTCAACGAGTGCAACTGTCTCCTCAAAGTCCTCATCGGTCTCACCGGGGAATCCAACAATTATGTCACTCGAAATGGAGACATCAGGAACTATGCTTCTTATATTGTTTATCAGTTCGATATATTCTTCCCTTGAGTATCTCCTATTCATCGCCTTCAATATTCTGTTACTCCCATGCTGAACTGGAAGATGGATGGACCTTGCGATTTTCTCACTTTGATTCATCACCTGCGGAATTTCTAAAGAAAAATCTGACGGATACGAAGTCAAGAACCAAAGACGCTTCACATTTTCTACTCTTGAGGCTTCGGAAAGTAACTTTGCAAGTGATGTCCCATCCTCTGAATCTTTACCATAAGCATCCACATTTTGACCCAAAAAGGTAAACTCTTTGTATCCTCTATCTGCCAGGGCTTCTACTTCAGTCAAAACTTCATTGATAGGTCTTGATTTCTCTCTACCTCTTGTATAAGGTACAATACAATAGGTGCAGAATCTGTTGCAACCGTATATTACAGTAATCCAAGCATGGTGTTTTGAAGATCTCGTTTCGATATTTTGGTACTCTACTTCATTCAATGTGTCTTCAAGGAATATCAACTTGTTCCCGTTTTTCGAATTCCTCACTGCCTCTGGTATTCTGTTCAGTGCGCGTGTACCCACTACAAATGATACACCACGCTTGAATAAATTCTCCTTTTCCTTTTCAGCAACACAACCCATTATACCAATTTTCTTGTGCTTCTTTCTTAACTTTCCTATGTGACTGTAGACCTTTTCCTCAGATTTTTTCCTGACAGCACAGGTATTGAGTATAACGATGTCGGCTTCATCTTCCGATGGTACAATCTCGAAGCCAGCGTTCGCAAGTAGCTGTTTTGCAATCTCTGTATCGTTTTCGTTCATCTGGCAACCGTACGTAAAAACATGCACCTTCATGAGATTCCTCCATTTCTTGTCTTATTTCTTTGAGATAATTATACATAAATTATAGCCTTTTTCAAGAAAAAATCCCACCGATTGGTGGGAGATGTGCTGCTATTTTATGTGCATTCCTCATTGTCTATATCAATTGCTAGAAATGGTTTTACAACATGCTTTGGACAAATTCTACCACTACGTTGATCGCCTTTTCGTTGTATCCGCCATGTGGAATTATTATATCTGCGTGCCTCTTTGTAGGTTCAACATATGCATCATGCATAGGCTTGACCGTGTTCAGATATTGACTTATGACAGACTCTATAGATCTTCCACGTTCAAATATATCTCTTTGCAGTCTTCTTATGAACCTCTCGTCACTTTCTGCGTCTACGAATATCTTTAAATCAGAAATAGCCCTTAGCTCATCGTAGTACAATGCAAATATTCCTTCTATGAGCAAGATAGGTTTAGAAGATATCTTTATGTTCCTACCACTTCGAGTATATTGCGTAAAATCATATTCGGGAAGCTCTATGTTTCTACCACTTAGCAACTCCTTTACATGCTTAACGATGAGCGTGTGTTCTATCATATCAGGGTGGTCATAGTTGTATTTCTTTCTTTCCTCCAAAGGTATATGTCCCATGTCTTTGTAATAGTTATCCATTGGCAACATAACACAATTCTCGCTGTTAAGTCTTTCCATGATCTTGTTCGTAACTGTTGTTTTTCCCGAACCTGTGCCACCGCCAATGAGAATGATATACATGACAATACCTCCGGGTAATCCGCAAGATGTTAGAACCACTACCTAGTAAGTTTCCTTTTGATAAGATTGATAGCAGCTTCTAAAGATATCCCTCTTTCTACGGCATCCGAAACATTTCCATACTTAACGGATACAGAGAAATTTCTGGCAAGGTGATTGATTTTTTCCTCAAGTTGCGCAGCTAACCAGCTTGAGGCTCCTTCACCGTAGAGAGTTATTTCATTTATCCCGAGCAGTATGGAAGTGTTACCTAAATACATTGCTAAGTGATTTATTACTTCTTTGTACAACTCACTTGCCATCTTCTGATCAGTCTTGTGAAGACTTCTAACAAGTTTCAAGGTTTTCCAATACTCTTCTTCTCTATTTATGAAATCAATGAAATTCAAGTTCGTGTTTTGATAGTTCTTTACAATCACATAATCTGATGCTACGGTCTCAAGACACCCCACGTTTCCACAATAACACTTTTCATTACCTCCAGCGTATAGATGACCAAATGGTATAGTCTTGAATTCATCTCTACTAAAAAGTGCATGATATTCATAGTAACAAGCACCTATTCCAGTGCCGTAATTCAGCACAAGGACCTTGCTCTTTCCCGTTGTCTTGGATTCGTAAGCGGCTATTGCCTCTACATCTGATATGATGATGTAAGGTACACCAAGCGATTTGAGTTGAAGCGATTTTACAGGATCGTATCCTTCAAGAAAGAGAATTTTTGAGTCTACTATCTCACCATTGATTGTTCCTGAAAAAGCTATTCCTATGCTATCATAATCATAGAACTTTTCAATAGTTTTCTTCAGAACATCATTGATACCCTCATTTGATAAGTCTTCTTTTTTCACTCTATGTTCAAAGCTTTCCAGTTCTTCTCCCTTTGCGTTGTATAAAACAGCTCTTACTTTTTCTCTACCTACGTTTATTGCGAGGATTTTCCAAGCTTTTTTTGCGATGGAAAGAACCTGAGGAGGTTTTCCTAAAGTGGAAGCCTCCTCTTCCACGTCTATATAATCCCTGAGTTTGTCAAGCAAATAAGTCATCGTTGAGGGTGTTACGCTTATTATAGCTTCTAAATCTTTTCGACGAATCTTCTTTTCCCTTACTATGTGAAGCAAGATCTTAGTTTCGTTCTTCAATCCATATCCCCCGTCACCGTATATATCACCTCAAGAATGTTATTAACTTCATATAACAGAAAAATATCGTTTTGTCAATCTACGATCGATTCGATTACCTTCAAATATCTCTGCAAATTTGCTGTTGATAGATATGTTTTTCTAACTTTTTCCTTTGCCTTCTTACCCATTTCATCGAGTAGACTTTTGTTTTCAAGTAAATTAGAAACAGCATCTGCAAGTTCTTTTACATCATTCCTTAGATACCCGCTCACACCATCATCTATTTGTATTTTAACACCACCGACTGGTCTTGCAACTACCGGATGATTCTTCCACATCATTTCGCTTATTACTAGGCCGAAACCTTCACGTGTTGCGGTGTGCAAACCTAATGTAGATAATCTCTGAATAGCGTTAACTTCCTTATGACCGACCCCCTTGAGGTCTGTCAAGAAAAGAATATCCCTGTCTGTACCAGCATATCTCAAGACATCTTCGAAGAATATCCAACCTTCAGGGTCATCTTTTGCCATCGATGAGACTATTGCAAGTTGCACATCGTGTTTTTCCTTAACAATCCTATAGACATCTATTGCTGAGAAAAGGTCCTTCCAAGGATCAAATCTTGCAACAACAGTCATTAGTGGCTTGTCTAAGTCTATACCGTACCTGTCGGCAACCTTTTTTAACTCTTGCTCACTCATTTCCATGTTCTTGTGGCTGAGCGGATCTATACTCGGTGGAAATTCAACAGCGATCTTGTCAAATGGCGGTTTTACATAATCCATCATATGGAAAAGTGCCTTTTGGTAAAATCCCATCTTGGACGTTAATCTATTCCAGACTTTCATATTCGGTGTACTTGTATCTATATGACATCTCCATATATATTTTGCATTTTTTCCATCGCTGTACAGAGGCACGTAAGCTGGTTGTGGATCGTGTATTATCACAACATCCGCATCTAAGTTCAGTTTCTTTGCATTCTCTTCATTAACTCTCTCATACAGTGCCCATTCTTCATCGCTAATTTCAATGTTAGCTCCTTGAAGTGTATTGTGAAGTTTCTTCGTAACGTTGAAAAACTCCGCTGGAGCTTCTAGCACCTCCCATCTCGCATCTAGTCCTGCATCTCTCATAAGTGGAACGATCGTCATCAAGAGCTCCGCAACCCCACCACCATAGGCGGTTGCGTTCACGTGTACAACCTTCAAGCCTCTCAATTGCTGACCAAGTTCCCTAATCTCTTCGACATCTTCCTCGGCAAAAATTCTGTAATCATCCAACTTCTTCATAGGTAGTTCTACCGCCATACTCAGTCCTCCTATTCATATGCAATTTATGAAAATCTATGAATTTGTAGAATTGAATATCGAAGTATCATCAATACATGTGTAGGAGTGATTAATTCCATAGCACATTCGATTTTCGAATATGTATTCACGTATATTGTACAATAATGTGATAAGTGTTTTCTAACGATATTAGGGCTATTATGTGATATTTATTATCCAACAAGCTGAAATACTGGCTTTATGCTCATTTTTACACGTGCTTCGGACGTATTAGTCAACGAAGCTATATTTGGTTGTTTTTGTCCACATGTGATATATTAAGTTTGAAATTCGAATATACTTGTATACTTGTTAAAAGGGTTGAATGTTCTATCTTAGGAACTCACACTTATTCCGGGAGGTGTAGTTATGAAAAAGTTATTTGTTGTATCTCTGTTACTCGTTCTTTCTCTGGTAGCATTTTCAAGAGTCACCATAACGATGACGGCAGGGGCAGTAGGTAAGGAACTTGAAGTACTATATGCACAAATCGATCGGTTTATGAAAGCAAACCCAGATATCAAAGTCTCGGTCATGCCGATGCCAAATTCTTCAACGGAGAGGCATGATCTTTACGTTACCTATTTAGCAGCTGGTGAAAAGGAGCCGACAGTGTTCATGCTGGATGTTATTTGGCCAGCGGAATTTGCACCGTTCTTGGAAGATCTGACAGCAGACAGATCTTATTTTGAACTGGATAAGTTCATACCAGGTACCGTCAAATCTGGTACAGTAAACGGCAAAATAGTGGCTATTCCATGGTTCACGGATGCAGGAATTCTTTATTACAGAAAGGATTTACTCGACAAGTATGGATTCAAGAATCCTCCAAAGACATGGGATGAACTTGTGAAAATAGCTCAGACAATCACTGCGAAAGAAAAGAACATGTACGGTTTTGTGTGGCAGGGTGCAAGATATGAAGGTCTAGTCTGTGATTTCATGGAATTTCTCATTTCCTACGGAGGAGACGTTATTGATGATACGGGTAAAGTCGTGATAAATAGCAAAGCATCAGTTGACGCTCTTCAGTTCATGGTTGATCTGATTTACAAGTACAAGGTTTCTCCACAAGCAGTTACTACTTATATGGAAGAAGAAGCAAGAATTTCATTCCTGAATGGTCAAGCAGTGTTCATGAGAAACTGGCCATATGCCTGGTCAACACTCAACGATCCAAAGGAATCCAAAGTTGCAGGCAAAGTTGGTGTCGCTCCACTTCCGGCGGGCCCTGCAGGCAGATCTGCAGCTACGCTTGGCGGATGGATGCTCGGCATAAACAAGAATGCGACGCCTGAAGAGAAGGCAGCAGCAAAGAAACTCGTCAAATTCTTAACGAGCTATGACGAGCAACTTTACAAGGCAATCAACGCAGGTCAGAACCCAACAATGGTAGACGTTTACAAAGATCCAGAACTCAAGAAGGCAGCACCGTTCATGGTTGAGCTTTACAGTATGTTCGTCAATGCAGAACCAAGGCCAAGAACAGCAAAGTATAGCGAGATTTCAGATGTTATGCAGAAATACTTGCATGCAGCTCTCACACAACAAATGACTGCCCAACAAGCGATCCAAGATATGGCGAAAGATTTAAACAAGGTTGTTGCTGGAAGATAATTGAACTCAGAAAACAATTCCAATATCTCAAGCCGGGGATTTTAAATCCCCGGTTTGTTTAACAAATGACGGCAGAAAGCATATGGTAAGGATTGGAGGTGAAGGATTTGAAGGCTAAGACTCGGGAAACGTTGATCGCTTGGGGAATGGTCTTACCTGCTCTTCTTGTAATATCGATAATAGCTTTCTTACCACTTTTTCAAACTTTTTACAATAGCTTTTTCGACGCTAGTCTTCGACCCGACATAGAAAAGAGATTTGTTGGATTCAAGAACTACGCCGATCTCTTCCAAGACCCTAGATTTCTCGATGCTTTGAAAAATACGATTTTCTTTACTATTATTTCTGTCTTGTTTGAAACAATACTGGGGTTGTTGATTGCCGTCTTGGTGAACCAACCATTTAAGCTTCGTGGTGCTGTCAGGGCAGCGATGTTGATTCCATGGGCAATTCCAACTGCTATATCCTCCCAAATGTGGAAATGGATGTTCGAGCCTTCAACTGGTATTATCACGAAACTCTTGGAGGCATTGCATATGATAAAACCGGGTGTCCCCATACTAGGCTCACCTCAAACTGCTATGTGGGCTATCATAGCAGTAGATGTGTGGAAGACGACTCCGTTCATGGCACTTTTAATACTTGCGGGATTACAATTGATTCCTGAAGAACTTTATGAAGCTGCAAGAATAGACGGAGCAAATGTCTGGCAAAGGTTCTCAAAAATCACCATACCGTTGATCCAGTCAACGATAGGGGTTGCTTTGATATTCAGAACGTTGGATGCTTTGAGAGTATTTGACGTCGTGTTCATTATGACTCGTGGGAGTGTCAATACAGAGACACTTGCGGTTTACAATCGTGTGCTTTTGATGGATAGGGCATTCACTGGTGCATGGTTTGGATACGGTTCTGCACTATCAGTTATCATATTTGCTCTGATTTCAGTGTTTGCAGTAATATACATTAGATCACTCAAAATAAAGCTTGAGTGACAGGAACTGTGGGGTGAGAAAAATGTCCGTGAAGACTAAGAGGATTATATATAACATAGTTCTTACCGTTTCAGTTATCTTCGTTCTGATTTGGTGTATCTTCCCATTTTATTGGGCAATTATATCATCATTAAAGCCAAATAAAGAACTTTTTGATCCACATCCTACGCTTTGGCCAAAATCACCGACATTTTCAAACTATGTCAAGGTCTTCCAAGAAAGACCATTTCATGTCAATATTTGGAACAGCATAGTCGTTTCAGGTATTACAACATTGGTAACTCTTATCTTCGGTTCATTTGCTGGTTATGCGATAGCAAGGCTACATATGAAAGGTAAATCATTCGTGATGATATTGATTTTGGCAGTTAGTATGTTCCCACAGATCTCTATTCTTGGTTCCCTATTCGTTATTTTGCGGAAGATGAAATTGATAAATACATACCTAGGTCTCATTCTCCCATATGTTGCAATAACCCTTCCTCTGACAACGTGGATATTACAAAACTTTTTCAGAGACCTGCCCAGGGAAATAGAAGAAGCTGCTGCGATAGATGGGTGTTCAAGGACCAGAACGTTGTTTCAAATAGTGTTCCCCATGTCTGCACCCGGGCTTGTTGCCACTGGTTTGTTAACATTTATAAGTGCATGGAATGAATTTCTATTCGCCTTTACATTCATGCAAAAACCTGATTATTACACAGTCCCCGTTGCAATAGCACTATTTGCTGGAAGGACTCAATACGAACAGCCATGGGGACAACTGATGGCTGCTGCTGTCATAGTTACCGTTCCCTTGGTTGTGTTAGTACTCATATTCCAGAATAGAATCATCGCAGGCTTAAGTGCTGGTGGCGTGAAGGGATAGAACAAGAATATATTTCTGGAGAGTGAAAATGGCATGGTCTTGTTCGTTGGAGAGTTATTAGCTGATATGATAACGGAAGAGCATTTTGAAAATGCTGAGCATTTTATTCTAAAATTAGGTGGGTCTCCAGGAAACATAGCTCGATATCTGTCACAACTTGGCAAAAAAGCAAGGATGCTTTCAAGGGTTGGGTATGATATAATAGGTAAGAGGATCATAAAGAACTTTTCAGGCTATGGTGTTGACATATCATATATTCAAGTAGACGATACAGTCGGAACAACGCTTGTTTTTGTGCAAAGAACAGAATTTAGCCCGAGATTTTTTGCTATTCGTGGTGCAGATAGATTCTTGGAGTATCCAAATAACGAGATTTTTAACGACGTTGAATTTGTACACTTCAGTTGTTGGCCATTTACTACTAAACCTGTTTCAGAAATAACGGACAGGTTACTTGAAGTGGCATTGGAAAGAAATGTAAAAATAGCATTTGACCCAAATTGTCGAGATGAACTCTTTAGTTGCGGTAGGATCGATAGAGATAGAATAACTAGTATCATGCAATTTGTTGAGTATTCAAAACCATCGTTGGATGATTCCATCGCTATTTTTGGCGACGTAGAGTACGACTTTGATGATAAAATCAAGTACTATATCGCGTGTTTTCACAATGCAGGAGTCAAGAATGTTGTCCTCACAGCAGGTGAGAATGGTGCTTTCGTATCCGATGGCAAAACGATTATTCCAATTCCACCCCATGCCAAAAAAGTTGTCGATTCTACAGGTGCTGGAGATGGTTTTTGGGCAGGAATATACTATGGATTGCTTGAGAAAAAGAACTTTTTTGATTCTTGTGTAGTTGGTAGTAAGATAGCAGGGTACATACTAGGTTTTGTAGGGGCAGATGTGCTTTTAGATTCTACGATAATTGGTGAGAATTGGTGAGAACTAGCCGCAGTCCAAGAATCCCGAAATCAGAAAAGAGGCGATTCGATGAACAATAACATTCGAGGAATAACGCATATTGCGTTCTTCAATCCGCAAGCTAATTTCGATAGGAACGACAGTCATCTAGCCGAGCATCCCGATTTTGGCGGACAACTTGTCTATGTGAAGGAACTTGCGAAAGCAATGGGTGAACTTGGAATACAGGTAGACATAATTACTCGGCTGATAAATGATGAAAAATGGCGCGAGTTTTCCGAACAATTTGATTTCTACCCTGATGCACCAAATGTTAGGATAGTACGTATTCCTTTTGCAGGTAATCAATTCCTAAGAAAAGAGGATTTATGGGATTACTTGCCAGAATATGTGGATGGTATCTACAGGTTTTATGAATCTGAAGGGAGCTTTCCAGAGTTTGTAACGACCCACTACGGTGACGGTGGAGTAAGTGGAGTGCTATTTATGAAGAGAACGACTATACCATTCTCATTCACAGCCCATTCGTTGGGAGCTTGGAAAAGAGATAAGCTGATTGCCATAGGCTGTGATGAAGAAGAGATCGAAAAGAAATACAAGTTTTCGATAAGAACATGTGCAGAGAATTTGGCATTGAAATATGCCTCTTTTGTTGTGTGTAGTACTACTCAGGAAAGGTATGAACAGTATTCTCATAAGGCATATATGTGCAACCCTTATGATGATAAGTTCAAAGTGATTCCTCCTGGAATCAATCATAAAATATTCAATACGAGAGAAAGCGAAATTGACTTATTGATGGAAAAATACATTGAAGAGAAATTGTCAAAGGCTCCTCTAAATAGGCAAAGGTTACCCTTTGTATTGATGTCAAGCAGAATCGACAAGAAGAAAAATCACATATCTGTTGTAAAGGCGTTTCTGAATGATGAACAGTTGCTTTCATCTGCAAATCTCTTCATAATATTAAGAGGAATAGACGACATTGAGAAATTCGCTTACGAAAACGACACAGAAGAAGCTAGGATATTGAAAGAGATAATAGATATTGCTAAAGCAGAAATCGGGAGAAGCATTTTCTTTGCGAATATATCTGATCAGATTACCCTAGCCAGTTTCTATAGGGTGTGTGCAAAAAGAGGTTCTGTTTTTGTTCTCCCAGCTACATATGAACCTTTTGGATTAGCTATTATCGAAGCTGCAGCCTGTGGTCTAAAACTAGTGGCTACTAAAAATGGAGGCCCTGTGGAGATATTATCTGGCGGAGAGGGATTGTTGATCGATCCAGATGATATTAAGGATATAAGTTCTAAACTGTATATATCATTGACACAATTTACAAATGAGAAATCACTACTATTGGCGAATAGATATAGCTGGAAAAATACTGCGTTCGCATATCTGCAAAACATGATGAATTGCCCAGTAAGAGAGCAAAATATCGATGATAGAGAAATAGAAACTTTTTATAGACTTATAAAACCCATTCAATGACGACACAGCAATATGATGGAAAACCTGTATTTGTATCTGAGTTTAGCATACAACTAAACATCTCAGGCATGATAAGTCTGGGATGTTTTTTCTTTATTTTTCTTCAACTAATCCTATTTACTCCCATTGAAGAATTTCTATAGAGTGTTATAATTTCAGTTGAACTATGTATCGGATATTTCGGATATTATGCTCCTTTTCAAGTCAGTCTATATTAGAGGGGTGAGTGGAGTTGAAACTTGGTAAACTCTTAGAGAGTATAAATAAGCTGGTAGTGAAAGATAATATCACCGATGAACTCAAGGAAATTGACGTTCAGTACATTTCCAATAATTCTACAAAGATTGAAGCTGGTACGGTCTTTATATGTAGAGTTGGTAACAATTTCGATTCTCACACCATAGTAGAGAAGCTTTATAACGAGGGAAATGTCATAGCATTTGTCACAGAGAAAGAGGTGAACTCGGATATTCCTTATGTACAGGTCTACGACAGCAAACTGGCTGAGGCTTACCTTGCCGATGCGTTTTTCGAGCATCCCTATAATCGTCTTATTACCTTCGGAATTACAGGAACAAATGGAAAGACTACTTGTGCACATCTTTTCCACCACATCATGCAGCAGATAGGATTGACTGGAAGCCTCTCAGGTACAGTAATGAACGATATAATGGGCGATAAATTCTATATACACAACACTACTCCAGATGCGATCATCATAATGGAGAATATGTCAAAAACATACAAAAATGGTGGAAGTTACTA
>DPIB01000061.1 GCA_003522805.1 Fervidobacterium sp.
CTACCTCTTCTATCTATCAATTCTTCATTTACAGCTATGTTGAATAACTCATTCTCTCTGACGATTCCTTTTCCATATATTATGTCCACCGTCGTCGTTCTGAATGGAGGCGCAACTTTGTTCTTCACAAATTTTACCGATACTTCGTTACCTATGTGTTCATTGCCTTCAACGATTTTTCCGGCAGTTCTAACTTCCACTCTCATTGTTGCATAGAATTTCAGAGCAACACCACCGGTTGTCGTTTCAGGATTGCCGTACATGACACCGATCTTCATACGTGTCTGGTTGATGAATATTACAACAGTTTTAGATTTGTTCACGTTACCAGCAAGTTTTCTAAGTGCTTGTGACATAAGACGTGCTTGAAGACCAATTTGAGTATCTCCCATCGCACCTTCAATTTCTGCTCGCGGAACGAGTGCAGCAACGGAATCAACGACGATGAGGTCGACGGCATTGCTTCTAACTAGTTCATCGACAATATCGAGTGCTTGTTCACCATAATCTGGTTGCGAGATCAGAAGTTCAGAAAGGTCTATACCTAAATTCCTTGCGTAATTTAAATCCAATGCGTGTTCCGCATCGACAAAGGCTGCAATGCCACCCAATTTTTGAACAGAAGCTATCGCATGAAGTGCAATGGTCGTCTTACCACTCGACTCTGGACCATATATCTCAATGACTCTTCCTCTTGGATATCCTCCGATACCTGAAGCTATGTCTATGGCTAGAGAACCACTTGGAATAACATCTAAGCCTTGAACCAAATTGTCTTGTCCTAAAACCATTATGGAACCTTTTCCGTACGTTTTTTCGATCTTGCTAATTGCCTTTTTAAGTACATCTTTTTTCATTTCATCTGGCATTTTTCTCCAAGCCTCCCTCAAATTTCGACTTATAAATCCAGTTATATGTAGGTCCTTGTGGTGTTAAAGTTGAGTTGTAAACCGTAAATCCATCAATGACAAGAATTATGTTAGGAATAGCTATTTCCGATGTAATTCTCTCCCATTCTGTTGGATACTCTTTTACTCGACCAAGCGTTACATGAGGTACGAAATTTCCTTGATCATCGTACTTGATTTTGTTTTTTGTCAGTTCTGATTTCATCTCAAGGTACATTTTCTGCAACGACTTTGTCGGCTCGAATTTCAAAAACAGCACACGTGGAGAATGCTTGAATTTGAAATATTCCAAGCCTGTTAATCTTGTGCTAAACGATGGGAAGCCTTGCATACGCTTATTCAACGAGTAAACCATTGAATCAATAGCTTTATCATCCATCTCTCCCATAAAAAAGAGGGTCAGATGCACATTTTCCGGCTTGGTCCATGCAGCTTTGAAGCCGGCCTCTTGGAGTTTTCCAATAACTTCTTGCGAAGCCTCCCTTATTTCATGATTAACATCGATAGCAATAAACGTACGCACGCTTACCCCTCCAATAATAGCTACAAGTTATCCTGTGTTGATCAGCTACTTTTCAAGATATGAACGATTCTGGTACATGTAGATGATACCTGAAAGTATAGTTGCAAACGCAACTATGTAGATAAAGATTACATTTAACAAGTGAATATAGCCTTCCATGAAACCAAGGAGCTCTAAGTACAACCCTATGGTCAATACCATTTGCGAAACGGTTTTGACCTTTCCAAACATATTTGCTGCGATGATCGCTCCGGATTCTGACGCAAGAATCCGGACAATACTGACAAGCGTGTCTCGGAAAACCAGGATGACTACCAACCAGCCTGGCACGAAACCACTTTCCACAAAACATATCAAAACTGAAGTGATAAGTATCTTATCACTCATCTGGTCGAGCACTTTTCCCAGTTGTGTAACAGCCCCCGTTTTTCTTGCAATGTAGCCATCGAAATAGTCACTTATCGCTGCAATGAGGAAGAGAATAAACGCTGTAAAGTTCCAGTCTAGGTACATGAACAATACGATTACCGCTGTTGAAATTATCCTTATCCAACTGATCGTATTTGGAATGTTGAAAATTACACTTGAGCTATGCGAATCGCTTTTCAAATCAACTCGCCCTCCAAGTCATAAGTATCTGATTCATAGATACGCACTTTGTAAAAACCGTCTTTGCCCACTTCTTTTTTTCCTCTCACAAATATGTTGCCATCGATCTCCGGGGCATCCATGTATCCCCTACCTACCAAAACTCCTTCAACTTCTTCTTCGAATAGAACATCGATGACCTTGCCGATGTATTTCTGATTTCTTAGAAACGATATCTCGGCTTGTACTTCCATGAGTGAATCCAAGCGTTTTTGAGCTGTTCTGAGCGGTACCTTGCCCGATAAGATATGGGAGCTGGCCTCTTCTTCATCAGAGTAGATGAATGCACCTAATTTATCGAATTCAACCCTTCTAATAAACTCGACAAGTTGCTGGAAATCGTCTTTTGTCTCACCAGGAAATCCTAAGATGATCGAGGTCCTTAACACTGCTTCGGGATAACACTCTCTTATCTTTTCAAACAACAAGTCGAGCTCTTTACTATCCCTTGTACGTCCCATAAGTCTTAGTATTTTATCGCTCCCATGTTGTGTTGGTATGTCAAAGTACTTAAGAACTTTCTCAGGCGAAAAACCCTCTATGATTTCATCCGTAACATGATCAGGGTGCATGTACATTACTCTGATCCAAAAATCACCTTCGATACTATTAAGCCTTTTAAGAAGTTCTGGAAGCATCTGTTTCCCATAAAGGTCTATGCCGTAACCTGTTGTGTCTTGTGCAACTAGGATAATCTCTTTCTTACCA
This sequence comes from Fervidobacterium sp., assembly GCA_003522805.1. Lineage (GTDB taxonomy): Bacteria > Thermotogota > Thermotogae > Thermotogales > Fervidobacteriaceae > Fervidobacterium. Next base: position 2,788 of record DPIB01000061.1, read on the forward strand.
CTTTCAACGAGAGATCTCACTTCTTTCTCGATATCTTCTAGTTTTCTACTGACAAAACCCCCTTTAAATTTTGGTATAGTGCAGAAAGTACATGCTCTATCACATCCATCAGCTATTTTTACATATGCATATTCCATAGTGTCATCAACTCTACCATCGAAATCATACACAGCTATAGGATCTGTTATGTACTTCCTCGTCTTCTCAAGATTTTGAGCCAATACCCTTGGCGGTATAATACCAAACCACCCATCTATTTCAGGTAATTCGTTTGGTAAGTCATCTGGATATCTTTGCACCAAGCATCCAGTAACGAATATCTTGAAATCTG
>DPIB01000119.1 GCA_003522805.1 Fervidobacterium sp.
CTCTATAGGTGGGGGTAGTTCAGTATGAGTCTTCACCAAGGATTCCAAAATCTCTAAACAACGTACGCCAAATCTGCTTCATATGATATAATCATCGTGGGCACCTCGAATATAGAGTTTGAAAGTATCAGTTACATACACACTTAGATGAGATGGAGCAGGGGGTAACAAGTTTGATCTTCAAATTCCTATTCACACTGTCGTTCGTATTCATATGCTTTGGACTGATAGTAGGTAACATAAGCATACCTGAACAGATGTTTAAAATAATAATGTCACCCGATTATCTCATAGCCGATTATTTTGAGATAGCTGGAATTGGTGGTGCCTTTCTTAATTCTGGACTTCTGATGATGATCTTCACTTTATTCTTTAAGCTACTAAAAGTATCGCCTTCAGGTGTTTCAATAGCAGCAGTAATGACTATAGGTGGATTTGCTCTATTTGGCAAAAATGTGTTCAACGTTTGGCCAGTTGTTCTAGGGGTCCTCTTGTATACACTCATGGTTGGTGAAAACATCAAAACATACTTGTACGTTGCATATTTTGGTACTGCTCTTGCACCATTTACAACGCACCTCGTAATCAGTAGAGGATTTGATTTGATTGGTTTCATAATAGTTATTTTCATTGGATTTCTCTTGCCCCCACTTGCCAGTTTTTCACTAACATTGCACCGTGGATACAATCTGTACAATGTTGGTTTTACTGCTGGACTTCTTGGAATAATCTTAGGAGCGATTCTAAAAGCTTACAATTTGGAACCTCCAGCACAGTTTTATTGGCACACAGAGAATCAAGTGTTACTCTCAATATTTGTTTATGGAATATTCGTATCAATTTTGCTATTTGGACTAAAGCTAAACAATTGGACCATAAACGACTATAAAAGGCTATTTAGATATTCCGGAAAGCTTATAACTGACTTCCCTTTACTTGAAAATGAAGCAGTAACATTTATCAACATGGGTGTTCTTGGCCTATTTGGTACAACGTACGTTCTTCTAGTAGGTTCAGAATTAAATGGACCTACGATTGGCGGTATTATGACACTAGCAGGATTCGGGGCATTTGGCAAACATCCGAAGAACATAGCACCGATAATAATTGGAATATTCATTGGGGCAATCACAAATGCTCAACCAATAAGCAGTGCCAGCATGGTACTTGCAGTCCTATTTGGTACCACTCTTGCGCCTATTACTGGGGAATTTGGAGCATTTTGGGGAATAGTTGCAGGATTTCTGCACAGCGCACTTGTATTGAACACATCTTTCTTGCACCATGGCCTCAATTTGTACAACAACGGTCTCTCAGGTGGTCTAGTTGCTATGTTCTTGCTTCCACTAATTGAAGCAGCTAAAACTATAACGAAGAACGTATCGAAACAGTTGAAAAGTGTATTCAGAAGGTGGTGAAATATTATGGATACAAAAACACTTATAGGTACTATTGTAAACGATCTGATTTTTTATCTCCTTGATAATGGAGCTCACATAGTCTCGTGCGAGATAGTTAGTTTGGAAAGCAATTTTCACATTATAATCGAAGGAAACATAAATGAAAAAAATAAATGGGACATAGAAAAAGATCTCAAAGTACTATCTAAGATAAAAGACCACCCGGAATTGAAATACTATTCACCGCTTTCTCAGAACACCAATGGTTTGGAAGGTATATATGCTTTAGCTCCATACATAAAAAAAGTTGACTCTTTATCGACTGAAAGAATGATAAGCATAGAAATCTTCGTTGACACAAACAGCAAACACGTGTAGCTTAATCCATGTACACATTAGTCTATAGATTTTTTCGAATATTCGCAACCCTCTTAATAGAAACCCCTGATTAGTGGGTTATCTGGCAATACCCACGATAGTTGCGAATCGTTTCTTCGTCTTTTCCTTTCTATATGAATAGAAATACTCTGTTGTTTTGTACGTATCTATATTGGAAAACTCTAAGTGTATTATTCCTGTGGATTTCAATGATATTTCCACAGCTTTCCACAGATTAACAAAGAATTTACCATTTTTCTGTATAACTACGGATCTACCGAACTTAATGAAAAACTTGAAAGCAACATCCTCACCAACTTCAAAACTCTCCGGCCCAATCGAGGGACCGATGGTAACAAATATATCTTGAGGATTACAGCTGAACTCTTCGTTCATCTTTAAGATAAGCTCTTTGCCTATCTGAAGCAATGTACCTTGCCAACCGGAATGCGCGGTACCAACAACCTCACGATTTGGGTCATACGCCACGATTGGCATGCAATCTGCATATGTTGTTACCAAGAAAAGCCCTGGTTCTAGCGTAACTAAACCATCGATATTGCGTAGTTTTCTCTTCCAGTAAGGATTACCTACATCTTCGTGCCCAACTACTTTTATTCTTTTACCATGCACCTGATGGGAAAACACACATGTTTCCGGATTGATACCAAAAGCCGTTGAAAAAAACTCAAAATGTTCAGCAAAAGTTGGTGAATTCAATGACAAGTTCAGTTCTGGTATCTTTCCCTTTAGTTCAGGAGCTGTAATCTTTCGAGTTGTGAATGCGTGTTTGACTTTTGGGAATTCGAGAAGTATAGGAGACTGTAAGATTATTGTCCCATTAATCTCCTTTTCGATGTAATTTCCAACGTATCTTGTCACTTCTTTGCATCTCCTCTTTAAAGTTAGATGTTTGTCTTTCGACTAGACTTCACTATCTTAACATGATTATACTGTAAAACACCTGATACTAGTAATTGGCATTACGAAGTATAGTCTGAGACAAGAGTTCTTTATACTCTGATATATGTGTAATTTCTACCCTTTCCCCCCGCTTTACTTTCTATTTCTCACTTATACATCGCCTTTCCTGATTTTGTTACATTAGAAAATACTCAATTGCAATGATATACTCACATTGGGAAAGATTCTTAATATTTAACCTTCATTACGGGACAATGTCAAGGAAGCTTATCTTGTTCATAGGGTTGAGAAAATGTTAATTTAACATCTAGTTCATATCTTTCAAAGAAAGAACAAAGTGGGAGGAGGAGGTTGTATTGAAAGTCATTACTCACAAAGAAGTTGCTGAATTAGTAAAGCCAGGTACTACCTTGATGATTGGTGGATTCCTTGGTGTTGGCACACCGGAAGGAATCATAGATCAACTAATTGAAAATGGGGTCGAGAATTTAACTGTAATTGGTAACGACACTGCATTCGAAGATAGGGGTATAGGAAAACTTGTAAAGAATCGCCTCTGCAGAAAAGTTATAGTATCACACATTGGTACAAATCCAGAAACCCAAAGGCAAATGATCGCTGGTGAGTTAGAAGTAGAATTAGTGCCACAGGGTACATTGGCAGAAAGAGTTAGAGCTGGAGGTGCAGGGCTTGGAGGAATACTGACACCGACTGGTGTCGGTACGGTTGTTGAAAATGGCAAACAAGTAATGGAGATAGATGGAAAGAAGTATCTACTTGAACTCCCAATCAGGGCTGATGTTGCCTTGATAAAGGCTAAGAAATGTGATTATTATGGGAATTTGGTATACAACCTAACAGCAACAAATTTTAACCCATTGATGGTGCTAGCCGCCGATATGGTAATTGTTGAAGTAGAAGAAATCGTACCCGTAGGTACTCTCACGCCCGATGAAATAAAAACTCCTGGCGTGTTGATCGATTATGTAGTAGTTTCGGGGGTGAAGTGATATGCCAGTTGATCCAAAAGAGAAAATAGCAAGAAGAGTAGCATATGAACTTAAAGAGGGTTATCTTGTAAATCTCGGAATCGGACTTCCAACACTTGTTGCAAACTACATACCTGAAGGTGTCCATGTCTATTTCCAAAGTGAGAATGGAATAATCGGTATGGGACCCGAACCAGAAAAGGGTTTTGAAAACAAAGATCTGACAAATGCAGGCGCAGGTTTCGTCACCGCACTACCAGGAGCCATGACTTTCGATAGTGCGTTTTCTTTCATATTGATACGCGGTGGGCATTTAGATGTTACTGTGCTTGGTGGACTACAAGTTGATGAAGAGGGGCATTTAGCAAATTGGATGGTCCCAGGAAAGATGGTCCCAGGTATGGGCGGTGCAATGGATCTTGTGACTGGTGCGAATAAAGTAATTGTGGCGATGACACATACAGCCAAAGGGGAACCAAAGATAGTAAAAAAGTGTTCATTGCCTTTAACATCTGTAAGACGAGTCGATCTTATAGTTACAGAACTTGCTGTTATCCAACCAATCGACGAAGGATTATTGCTTAAAGAAATATCAGAAGAAACTACTTTGGAAGAAGTATTACGGTTAACAGAGGCAAGATTAATCGTATCGTCAGAACTGGCGAGGTTTTGATATTCGTTAATACATACGAACGATGAAATTCATACAGTGAAGGGAGGTAAGAGCGCATTTCTATCCGCCTTATAGAAGGTGGAATACCCTGCGCTCAACAAATGATGGAACTTCCAAAAGTGACAATCAGGTTGAGAATGAGTCAAGCGGACGCACATTATGGTGGAAACTTGGTAGATGGTGCGAAGATGTTGCAGCTTTTTGGTGATGTTGCAACCGAATTGTTGATCAGATACGATGGAGATGAAGGATTATTCAGAGCATATGACAACGTAGAATTTCTTGCACCGGTCTTTGCTGGCGACTATATAGAAGCGTATGGCGAAATTGTCGAAGTGGGGCGGACTTCAAGAAAAATGCGATTTGAGGCTTACAAAGTGATTTGTTCCAGACCAGATATAAACGATAGTGCAGCAGAAGTCTTGGAACCACCGATACTCGTCTGCAAGGCAAGTGGTACATGCGTTGTACCGATTGAGAAGCAAAGACATGAGCATTGAATGTCACTAAATAATAGAAACGAAGGTGAGAGGTATGGATAAGTTGATCATTACCGCTGCAGTCACGGGGGCTGAAGTCACTAGAGAACAGCAACCAAATCTATCGATTACACCAAAGGAAATAGCTGAGGATGTATATCGATGTTGGCAAGCAGGTGCATCCATAGCGCACATTCA
>DPIB01000034.1 GCA_003522805.1 Fervidobacterium sp.
CAGAAGTTGGAGTCTCCTCGCCGATTGAAGATGAAAAAACTCACTGAATTGTTGGATAAAGCAAAAACTGTGGGTAAAAAGACCGTCGCTGTTGTCGCAGCTGACGATGGAGTAGTGCTTAATGCTGTTGAAATGGCAAGAAAAGAAGGAATAGTGGATGCAATCTTGTTTGGCAGTTCTGAGAAGATCTCTAGAGCAGCTCATGAATCAGGTGTTGATCTTTCAAATTATCAGGTAATCAATTCAGTAAGTCCTGCCGATGATGCTGCAAGAACAGTTGCTGAAGGTAAGGCAAGTTTTATAATGAAGGGTAATATACAAACTGGTAGTCTGATGAAAGCCGTGTTGAAAGATGAATACAACTTAAAAACTGGTAGGACGATGTCGCTTGTGAGTATATTTGAGACACCGCTTTACCATAAATTGCTTATTGTTACGGATGCGGGAATGACGATCGCCCCCGACTTGGAACAGAAGATTCATCTAGTGGAAAATGCAGTTCTCGTTTGTAGGCAAGCAATCGGGGTTGAAAAGCCAAAAGTTGCAGTTTTGGGAGCAATTGAGGTAGTGAATCCAAAAATGGAGGCAACTATCCATGCAGCTCTGCTCTCGAAGATGAACGAAAGGGGACAAATTAAGGGCTGCATAGTAGACGGGCCATTTGCTCTAGACAATGCAGTCTCAAAAGAAGCGGCTGAGCACAAAGGGATAATGAGCCCTGTTGCAGGAGATGCGGACATACTTCTTATGCCTGATATAGAAGCGGGGAATATATTTTACAAATCAATGATCTTTCTTGCTGGTGGTAAAGTGGCTTCTGCAATAATTGGTGCTAAGTGCCCTGTCGCTCTAACATCAAGAGCAGATACGGATGAAACAAAGTTACTGTCGCTTGCACTAACATGTTTGATGGCTAAATAAGAGGATGGTGTTGGAATATGAAGATATTGGTCATAAACCCCGGTTCAACAAGTACAAAGGTTGCAATATTTGATGATGAACAATCGATCTCTTCGAAAACACTTAGGCACTCTAGGGAGGACCTCGCATCCTTTGCTAAATTGACAGATCAATTTGAATTCAGAGCAAAAATAATAGGAGACTTTATCAAAGAATCAGGCATTCATCCATCAGAGCTTTCAGCTGTTGTTGGAAGGGGTGGCCTCCTTGATCCAATTCCTGGCGGTACTTACAAGATTACTGAAGACATGCTAGACGTTCTAAGAAGTGCAAAAAACGGTGAACATGAATCCAATTTAGGTGCACTGATCGCGTATGAATTCACAAAAGAATATGGCATTCCATCATTCATTGTTGACCCTGTTGTTGTAGATGAGCTTGAATCACTGGCAAGATATACTGGTCATCCCATGTTTAAACGTAGATCGATATTTCATGCCCTCAATCAAAAGGCAACTGCTCGTAATGCTGCAGCAGAGCTTGGAAAGAAATATGAGGAGATAAACCTTATAGTTGTCCATATGGGTGGAGGTATATCCATTGCTGCTCATAGAAAAGGCAAAGTTGTGAATGTCAACAATGCACTAGATGGTGATGGACCATTCACGCCAGAACGTAGTGGTACGCTTCCTCTTTCTCAATTGATCGATCTTTGTTTCAGCGGCAAGTATACACTAGCCCAAATGAAGAAGAAAATTAAGGGTGCTGGTGGAATGATCGACCATCTCGGAACCAATGATGCTATTACCGTACAGAAGATGATAAAAGATGGTGACAAGTACGCAGAGCTTGTCTATAAATCTATGGCATACCAGATTGCAAAGTGGATAGGAAGAATGGCAGCAGTTTTAAAAGGTGATGTTGATGCAGTTGTTCTTACTGGAGGTCTCGCTTATGACAGCGGATTTATGGTTAAATGGTTGAATGAGTATGTCAGTTTCCTGGCTCCAGTTCTTGTTTTCCCTGGTGGGGATGAAGAACGAGCTCTTGCAATGGGTGCGCTTAGAGTTCTTAGAGGTGCTGAAGAACCAAAAATTTATTCAGAGAACAAGTTAAATGATGTTATTTCAGCAACTAGTTATAATGCCAACTGATCTACAGTTGAGACTGTTATAAGAAACGAAAAAGGTGATACTGTGGCAAAGAATTATGCGTTTATAGGATTATTTGGAAGCGGAAAAACAGAAGTTGCAATCAACTGGGCACTCAAACTTAAGGAAGAACATGAGAAGGTTGCAATAATAGATGGTGATATCATATCTCCATATTTCAGGACACGAGATGTAGCCGAAGAACTTGAAAAAATGGGTTTGATTACTATTTATCCTAAGGGAGCACTTAGAAATGCTGATTTACCTATCATAACAGGTGGAGCTATAGGATATTTGTCAAATGAAGAATATAAGACAGTGTTAGACATCGGTGGAGAAGAAAATGGAGTAGTAGTGCTCGGCTACCTCAGACCCTATTTGGGTGACGCTGAAATAAGTATGGTAGTTAATATTGCAAGGCCGTTTTCTTCGACTGTAGATGGAATCATAAAGGCTTATGAAGAACTGAGAAGGGTGGTCGGAATAAAGGTAGACTATTTGATAAACAATGCAAATCTATCTTATGAAACCACGTCAGAGCTAGTAGTAAAAGGTGAGGAAATGCTGGCTAGGGTATCAGAACTGATAGAAGTACCTGTTAAGTTTACAGTGATTCCAGATTTCATAAACGAAGATGGAAATGAATTCAGATATCCTGTTTTTAAGATCAAAAGATTTATGAGAATGGAAATCCAGTAGTTCGACAACAACAATCCTTATTTCGGAGGTGTAAAAAGGATGCCAAAAGCCAAGGGAATGATAGAAGTTAATCAAGAAAGATGCAAAGGTTGTGGATTGTGTATCAGCGTCTGCCCCACAAAAGCTATCGAATTCAGTGATGCATTCAATTCAAAGGGATACCACCCTGCCGAGGCAAAGTATATGGATAAATGCATCGCATGTAGTTTTTGTTATTACATCTGTCCTGACGTTTGTATAACAGTCTACAGAGAGATAGAGAGTGCATGATTAGACATTTAGTTCTTCTAAATTCTAAATAGGAGGGAAATATATGGCTGAAAGGGTACTTGTAAAAGGTACGGAAGCAATTGGAGAAGCGGCAGTAAGAGCAGGTTGTAGGCTTTTCTTTGGATATCCAATAACACCACAGAATGAACTTCCTGAATACATGTCAAAGAGAATGCCAGAAGTTAATGGTAGCTTTCTTCAAACAGAAAGCGAAGTTGCCACAATAAATATGGTATACGGTGCAGCGTGCACAGGTAGACGTGTGATGACATCAACTTCCTCTCCTGGATTCAGTCTCATGCAAGAAGGAGTTTCCTACATGGCAGGTGCACAATTACCAGCAGTACTTGTCAATGTTGTGCGTGGAGGTCCGGGCCTTGGTGATATTCAGCCAGCACAAAGTGATTATTGGCAAGCAACAAAAGGTGGCGGCCATGGGGATTACAAACTTATCGTGCTAGCACCTTCCACACTTCAGGAAGCAGTTGATCTAGTTAGTCTTGCATTTGATTTGGCAGATAAATATAGAAATCCTGTTCTTATACTTGCCGATGGTGTTATCGGTCAAATAATGGAACCCGTCACATTTCCTGAATTCAAAGACCCAAACACACTTCCGAAGCATGATGATTGGGCACTTCAAGGAGCTATTGGAAGAGAGAAACATGTTGTTACATCGTTTGATATCGATCCTGTCGTATTAGAGAAAATGAATTTAGAACTTGTAGAGAAGTTCAAGAAGATAGAGAGTACCGAAAAACGCTGGGAAGAATACAAATTGGACGATGCTGATGTGGTTATAACTGCATTTGGTACGATCGGAAGAATCTCGAAAAGCGTTGTTACAAGAGCTAGACAAGAAGGCATCAAAGTTGGTCTCTTTAGACCTATCACTTTGTGGCCATTCCCGTACAAAAGGCTTGAGGAAATCGTAAAAGGCAAGAAACTAGTCTTAGATGTTGAACTGAATATGGGCCAGATGTTAGAGGATGTGAAACTTGCAGTTAAAGATAATGCACCAGTTGCTTTCTATAAGCGAATGGGTGGTATGGTACCAACACCAGAAGAGATCTTGGATGTACTAAAAATGGAATTGGGGAGGTAATGATATGGCAATGCAGATAATACAGAAAAAGCCCGAAAGCCTTACCGAAAAGGAGTTTACATATTGTCCCGGATGTACACATGGTATCGCTCACAGATTAGTTGCAGAGGTACTAGATGAGCTTGGGGTAAGAGAAAAAACAATAACCGTTGGGCCTGTTGGTTGTTCAGTCTTTGCCTACCAATTTTTTAACACAGATGCCACAGTTGCAGCTCATGGTAGGGCTCCTGCAGTTGCAACTGGAATAAAGAGGGCAAGACCTGATCTTTGTGTTTTTACATACCAGGGCGATGGAGACCTTGCAGCCATAGGTACTGCTGAGATCATTCATGCGGCAAACAGAGGCGAAAAAATCACTACGATATTTATCAACAATGCTATATATGGAATGACCGGTGGACAAATGGCTCCGACAACATTACTTGGTATGAAAACAACAACAACCCCATACGGCAGAAACGCAAATAACGATGGATATCCAATACATGTTTCGGAAATGGTAAAGGAAACAAAGGGAGTTGCATTTTTAGCGAGAGTAAAAATAAATACGCCTCAAGATGTACAAAAGGCTAGGAAGGCAATTAAGAAAGCATTCTTAGCTCAGTTAAAAGGTCTAGGTTTTGGCATGGTCGAGGTACTATCCACTTGTCCAACAAACTGGGGTCTTGATCCTGCCTCTGCACTTAAATGGCTTGATGAACATATGGTGCCAGAATATCCACTGGGAGTATTTGTAGATAAGGTGGGTGAAGAGCAATGACAACAAGAATGATTTTCGCTGGGTTTGGTGGACAAGGTGTTATGTTAATGGGGCAGATCATTTCCTTGGCAGGAATGATCGAAGGAAAGTACGTAACATGGATGCCTTCTTATGGCCCAGAAATGCGTGGAGGTACAGCAAATTGTACAGTTGTATTAAGTGATGAAGAAGTTGCATCACCTGTCACTGACAAGGCAGAAGTAATAGTTGTAATGAACATTCCTTCTCTCGTGAAGTTTCAGACAGATGTTACACCTAATGGTTTCTTACTGATAAATCAATCCGTTATCGATAGAGATGCAGATAGAAGTGATATACATGTTATAAAAGTGCCATGCAATGAAGTAGCAGATGAACTTGGAAACTTGAAGGTGGCAAACATGGTCATGCTTGGTGCTGTTATTGGTGGGACTGATATCATAAGCACTGATAATCTCTTCAAGGCGCTTGAAAAAAAGCTTAGCGGTGGCAAGTCATCGCTGATAGAAGTCAATAAGAAGGCAATAACGAAGGGATATGAAATAGGGAAAATGGCGTTGGCAAAATAACAGTTATCGTGAAAGATGATAGGAGCAAATAAGTAAGAGAAATCTCATGTTGAATCTTTCTATATGTCTTCTAAGGCGGATGAGATAAACTATACTACATTATGCCAGGGATTCCCTGGCTTTTTTTATAACACGACCACGACCTCTGCACGATTTCTGTGATTGATTTCCAAATTGTTGTGATATAATCAACTTATCAGTAATAATGGAGGTGTTGTACATGAAAAATGTCTTGGTATTCTCTCTTGTTGTATTTACGCTTTTCACTACATTTGGATTTGCGGGTTTCTATCTAAACGTTGGTTCAGTACAGATTGGAAGCGATAACTATCTGGTCTATGAGTTTGGTCCCGAGTTTACAATCGGGCCGTTGACGCTGGGCTTAACGTTGACAACTTATGCAACAGACTTAACAACTGGACAGTTTTACTTTGGTGCTCCATCACTAGAACCAAGTTCAAACATCGTAGATGGAATAAACATAGCATCCCTCGGATTAGATTTTGGAACGTATTGGTTTAGATATGGAAGTATGAAACCACTGACTTACGGTATGGGTTTCACGTTCAACGGATACTCCAATCCACAAGCAAGAGTTTTTGACACAGGCGTAAGAACAGGAGCCCTCCAAGCTTCTGTACACTTGCCATACGAACTTGTTGAACTCACAACATTTACATATGAGCAATCCGATTCTCTATATACAGCAAGTACTGTTTTGCAACTTGCTGGTTTGGACCTTTCTCTATTCGGTGGAATGGAAACGTATGAAGCCCCTGAAACTGTGAGTTCAATACCACTTCAATACGCTGGGGGTGTTTCTGTTACCAAGAGTATATTAGGCTTCTCAGTTGGTGCAGAACTTGGTGCACAAATGTGGAAAGATGGTACATTAGGATATGGTGCATTTGCAGGGATTTTCGGGGATTTTGGTATCTTCCAATTAGTTGCAGGGCCATACTATACACTTGACGGTTTCTCTGCTTGGCTTGTGGACAAGAATTACCACAAAGTACTAACTTCACCAGGTTTCGGACCGGAGAATTATCCTTCTGAGATAGGCTACATCGCAAGGATAGGATTAACTACATCTTCATATGGAAAAGTAGTAGTGTCTTTAAAGGGAAATTTCGAAGGTGATGTTCTCCTAGCAGGAGAAGGTCAAATAAATATTCCAGCTATTGGAGGAACAAATGGTCTGGTGCTCTATGGTTATCTATATGATTCCACACCATTCGAAAATGGTCAATTCCTTGATTCAGATTCTAGTGTACGAATTACTATTGCCTATCCTGCTTTTGAGAACTTTTATGTAGGTATCAAATATGTTTGGAATGGTAATGATAATGAATGGCTTCAAACTGCTTTTGTCGGTGGAAGTACTAATTTCTGATAGAAGTATTTACATCTGTAGAAATATAGAAGCGCTATTCTTACGTGGAAAAGGTTATATAAGACATCTTGAAAAGAAGAAAACGTATGATATAATTATGGATAACAGTGCATTAAATTTAGACTATCTTGAGCGGGTGTAGCTCAGTTGG
>DPIB01000036.1 GCA_003522805.1 Fervidobacterium sp.
GCACTGCGAAAACTTACATTCTCCTGGATTTGAATCTACCAGCTGGTATATATTCAAAGGAAGCTTGGAGGTATATACATCGAAAATACCAAGAAGATGCGATCAAGGCTACGGCAGGATTGCTTCGGTATTTCTCTGAAAGGCACGAAAAGACAAACCTTTTCATATCTCATTCGCGTGGTGCTTACAGCCTTGCTTTAAGCGATTATGTGCTTTATTTCGATTATCTCGCAGAAGTAGAAGGGGAGATCAATAATGAGAGTACAACATCTGAGTTGCTTGGAGAGATAATCGAAAATGTTCAACCAATCGATACTGTATTGGTAACCAGCATGTTCTTAACAAAGGAGGAAGTTGAACAATTGTTAAAGTTAAGATCAAGATGTGGTAGAGTTGTTGTCCTGTTGATGCCGTATGGATTTCGCGAATCTAAAACGAAGAAATTCAAATCATATTTCGATGTCCCAGTTGAGGTGCGAGAGTTTTACAAATTTGCAAGGGTGCTGGAGGAGGAGAATATATTAGTCCAAATCTGGTATGAGAATACTAGCTTTATGGAAGGCATTCTCGGTATAGCGGAGAAGGATTATATTTAGTATTTAGATCAAATCAAAATGGGGTGTTGTTGAATGGTGGTTTTAGTGAGATTCTTTGTTATCTTGTTTTCATTCACAAGAATAGAACTGAGGCTCTTTACCGATATCCATTTTTGGATTTGTTTAGGCCTTGCATTGGTTACTTTGTATCTTACGTATTATGGTAAGAAGTTGCTATCAAGTATATTTCTAATCATGTCCATCTTGTTCTCGATCTCTTTTCTCAAAGGGCTTGTTGCTGCATTCAGTGTGGCTATATTGCTATCAATGATGAGCCAAAGTAAGAGGTTTTCAAACAAGTGGTTAATGCTATCGCTCTATGTCTTGGCTGTGAGTTTTATGCATAATGTTTTTACACCATTGTTTGTGCTTGCATATGTAGTTTTGACTTTTTCAGAAGATCTCACGGCAAAGAATGGTAAGACTAAATTTCTTGCAATTGCTGCGTTGGTGATATTTCTATTTGCACCACTTCCCGATGCACATTTAGATGTGGAAAGTCTCACACATGGGATTGATTCATCAACAAAGCTCGAAAGTATACAGAGTTCAGCAGAAGGTCTTAGTGCAATACCAAACTCTGCGTTAAGCCATCAAGGTGTTGAGGAAGGTACCAATATATCACAAACCGACTATAATAAAAGACAATCTATGATTCAAAGTTTGGACTATTTTGTTAAGGGCGATTATATATTGGGTTTGATTATAGGTCTAATTTTCATAATGTATATGTTCATCTCTGTTGTGAATACATCGGATGAGAAACAAAGGAAAAGGGTGATCAGATCCTTACTCCTATCTGTTGCGGTTGTTTCTGTATTCTTTATAGTGTTGCCATTTATTTTTAACGCTATCAACAGCAAAATCACCAATGTTAGTAGTGCTGAAATGGTCGGTAAAAATGAATTATCGAGTTCTCAAATGGCGGATGAGCGTTCAAGCAGTTCTCAAGGGTCACAAGGCGATGGATCTGGAAATAATGGTTTGAAAAAGACTAATGGTATTGATACACTTACGATTCTGCTCATATTCAAAATTGTGACAGCAATTTCTGGTAGCATCGTTCTGTTTTTACTTATCAAGTCATATATAGGTACTCTCCTAAATGCGGGGAGGGGTCAAGATGATGACGAGGTGACAGATGATAAACAAACAGAAGGTGGACAATACAGGACTAAGTATTCATACGATGAGATATTAAAAATGCATGGTGCAGAATTCGTACACCATGCATATCATTATGTGCGTCAAATGCTGTATCCCAATTTAGACCATCTAACGCCTTACGAGCTTTCCAGTAAATTTGAATTTCCCGAGCTCAAAAGGCTTACAAACAATTACGTTGCAATAGAATACGCACTTAAAGAAGATATCGAAGAACAAGAATTGGAGAACTTGCACAAGGATTTTATAACTATTATGAAAAATCTGGAAAGTAGCATTGAGATTTCTCAAGGTTTTTTTGGAACTGATTTACGTTACGAATCTAAGTGAGGATATATTTTATCTACCTATGACGGGAACTTTGTTTATTATATCTTCGATAATTTCTTCCTTAGATTCTCTAAGGATTTTAGATTCAGTACTCTGAATTACCCTGTGTACCAATACGTAAGGTGCTACTTTTTTCACATCGTCGGGTAGAACAAAATCGCGTCCGTTTATATACGCCCAAGCCATGCTCATGTGCATGAGAGATAAACTTCCTCTTGGACTTGCACCGTACTTAAGCGATTGATGATTTCTTGTGGCTTCTACTATATTTACAATGTATTCTTTTACTTCACTACTCACTTTAACATGTCTCACATTCTCCTTCTCTTTTGTAAACTCCTCCGCACTCCCAACAGGTTCAAGTCGCTCTATAGGATGTATGAAAATCTGAGATTTCAAAACCTCCATCTCACTTTCCT
>DPIB01000223.1 GCA_003522805.1 Fervidobacterium sp.
AGATATGGACATTTGAAACAGTTACCTACTCATCCGATGATATGATTAACGCCATCATCGGAGGCTGGCATGGAAGCACCAAAAAGCAAAGCTGACCTGATCGATGTGCTCATGGAAAACCGCAAACGCTTCAACGCGTGCGTTGCCAGATCCCCCCTGAACGGATGGAGGAGATCCTCCCTGACGGCAGCTGGGATGCAAAAGACAATATCACGCACATGATTTTCTACGAGCAGCAGTTAGCAGAACGGCTCTGGGAAGTGCTTGAGAACAGACATCACACCTACTTGGATACCGACTCGCTGACCTGGCAGGAACAAAATCCTCTCATTCGCGAGAGGCATAAAGACGACCCCATCTCAAAGGTCTTACAAGCTTCTCAGGAAGCATTTCAGCGGTTATTAGCTGCGGCGGAGGCGCTCCTTGAAACCTATTTCTTTGAGCCGCAACAGTGGGAAGTGGTCGCGCAGCCTGTAATGGTCTGAAAGGTCTTGGCTGATGACGTCTATGACTATTATGGCGAGCACATTGAATATATGTATTGACTTTTTACTCGACAATATTGAGTATTGTTTCATTTTGATTAATATTTCCTAATAGGATTTATAAATGTTATTTTCTTAAATCTTATTAATGACTTGAAAAGTCCAGTTTTTTTATTTTTTACGTTATAATTACATTGAAAGATAAGAGATTGTACATATCTTAGGAGGAAATCATGTCAAACCAACCTGGTCCGCTCAAAGGTTTTCGTCCACTTAAAAGTACTGACTCCTCTACGCCTCAACCCGAAAATCCACCTTCACCCACTCCACCGATTAGTCCTAATTCAACCTCTTATCAACCAAATCAAGGATTCGTAAGACCTTCTATTATCAACACAACCACTTCTTCTCAACAGAAGTTAATTTGTCCATTTTGCTCAAGCCCTATCCCAGAAGGAGCATCATTTTGCAGCAAATGTGGTAACCCGCTCCCAAAATCCGGCCCTGAATCTACCCAGCCATTAGATATTAGATGTCCAAGATGTGGCGCTTCTAATTTGCCAGGTATCTCTTTTTGTACCAAATGTGGAACATTTCTAGGTAAACTTAATTCTTTAGCCGTTAGTGTAAAAACTGACTCTGATCTCCCGAACAACAAGCAAAAAAAACACACAAACCCAAAAACTGATGCGGAGCATTTTCCCGAAAACATCGCAAATAACGATTATGCAATAATCAAGAGCATATTACTCGTTGTATGCCTAGCAGCATTAATTGGGATTGTCGCATCTATCATTTTTCCACAATTCCCAAAACATAAGACTTTTCTGACTCCCACTCTACCTGAAACTGGTACATTTTCTTCAACGCAAGAAACGACAACAACAACCAGCATCGTAAATAATACTGAAGTTTCAGAACTTGCTGATAATGAATCGATCAACCTAGAAAACTCTTCTAAAAGAAATTTTAATTATCCAACCGACAAAATTACAGTAGACAACATTTCCAAGGTTACGCAATTATATCGGATTGGAAATGGGCTAGTTCATCAAATTGTTTATTCTCCTAATGGTAAAAAATTAGCGGCAGCAACGAGTATCGGAATTTATCTATATTATAGTGAGACCCTTCAAGTGCAAAGTTACTTTGCAGAAGACATTGATATCTATAGTTTAGCCTTCTCACCCGACGGGCAGATTTTAGCCTCAGGGTCAGCTGACGGTACGATCCACTTATGGGATACTTCCAATGGCAGCTTGTTATATATTTTTAAGGACAATTTCGGCTCATATATTGACATCGCTTTTTCTCCTGATGGTCAATTCTTAGCCTCCACTGGATCATCGGACTACACAATTCTTCTATGGAGAGTATCCGATGGCAGCCTCATACAGTCGTTGACAGGGCATGTGGCATTTATCGATAGTATCGCTATTTCTCCAGATGGGCAGATATTAGCTTCCGGAGATCGTAGTGGTATTATCCATCTGTGGGACGTTGGAGATGGTAAACGCCTGCATACTCTGGAAGGGCATGCGAATGGTATTGCGGACCTCGATTTTTCCCCAGATGGACAATTCTTAGCCTCGGGATCATTTGACGGCACGATCCGCCTTTGGAATGTTGCTGATGGGAGCTGGCTGAATACTATGGAGGAGCATACAGATCGGGTAAATAGCGTCACATTCTCTCCAGATGGACAATTGTTAGCATCCTCCGGTTCTCAAGACGGAAAGATACAACTATGGGATGCTGTGCATGGTATCTTTCTGCGATCACTGGAAGGCCATATGAAAGATGTCAAGTGCGTCGCTTTCTCACCGGATGGACAAGTGTTAGCTTCCTCCGGAGTGTATGATGGAACAATACGATTATGGAATCTTGAAGATGGAAGTTTACTTCATACTCTGAATGGATACATAGATTATGTCGATAGTATAGCTATATCTCCTGACGGTCAGATTCTAGCTTCCTCCGGATCATATAGCGGTTATATCAACTTGTGGCAGGTTTCAAGTGGCAGGTTGCTACACACCCTAATTGGACATACAAGCTTTGTCAATAGTGTCGTTTTCTCTCCAGATGGGCAACTTTTGGCTTCGGGATCGGATGACGGCACGATCCGCCTGTGGAATGTTGCTGATGGGAGCTGGCTGAATACTATGGAGGAGCATACAGATTGGGTAAATAGCGTCACATTCTCTCCAGATGGACTACTTTTGGCTTCGGGATCGAATGACGGCACGATCCGCCTATGGAGAGTTTCTGATGGTAGCTGGTTGAATACTCTAGAAGGACATAGATATCGGGTTTTTACCGTTGCTTTCTCCCCCGATGGAAAATTGATTGCCTCAGGTTCAGAAGATACTACTATCAAACTGTGGAGTGTTCCTGATGGCATTTTGGTACGCACATTAACAGGGCACACAAATTATGTCATGTCCATTGTCTTTTCTCCAAATGGGCAGTTACTAGCCTCCGCAGGTTATTTTGGGGACAATACGATCCGCTTATGGAATGTTGTTGATGGTAGCTTAATACGCACACTATCAGGTGACCAGACTTTCGTTAGCATTGTTGCTATCTCTCCGGATGGTAAAACATTAGCTTCTGCACCACATGATAACGCCATCCACCTTTGGAATATTATCGATGGCAGTTTGATTTACACATTGAAATTAAATACTTCTTTAATAAATAGCATCATTTTTTCCAATGATCAAAAAGCGTTACTCGCAGGGATTGGAGACGGCACGATTCGAATATGGGGTGTTCCGATCTATTGAGTTAAATTAACTTAACGCATCACAAGTAAATGAATAATAAAATATTACTATTTATTAACTATATTGTTTGATTGAAATTGAAAGTTATTTACGTAATATTTTTACTAATCTTTTTATTCATTTAAACAATTACATTCTAGCCCAAAGTTATGCAAAAAGTTTGTCGCATAAGTTCCATGAAAACCCATAATTTAATCAATTATCCGGAAGGGGTTGTTACCAAATTTGAATTTAGCAAATAGGTAAAGAAATTTTGCAGAAAATGGATAAAGCAAATTCCCAGCAGCAAACTACGGGAATGTTCTTAAATAATTAACCAATTCATTTTATAGATGCGATCTTCTTGAATCAGATTAATGATATGAAAACTGCCCCAGATTTAGTTTTTTTATTTTATAATTACACTACAAAGGGTTATTACAAATATTATAGGAGGAAATAATGTCAAACCAAACTGGTCCGCTCAAAGGTTTTCGTCCACTTAAAAGCACTGACTCCTCTACGCCTAAACCCGAAAATCCACCTTCACC
>DPIB01000125.1 GCA_003522805.1 Fervidobacterium sp.
CTGTCCGCCCTTCTCCAATAATTGACTTTCACATTTTCACTACTATCAAAAACTTGATAGCATAGGATATTTTACTACGTTATCTAAAGAATTTCAATTTATTTCGCCTTTCTGCATGCAAAATTAACGTTGATTAAAACTCCGATGGATGATACAATAATTTTAATAGTTCGCTATACGAATTATACCTTTCTTATCAAGTACTCGGTTGAATACTGATCCTTTACTTGAACCTACTTGAAAACTTACTTGAACAACTGTAAGTCCATGAGAACAAAGAACAGGATGGGTGGTGTACGATGGCAAGAGTAGATGTTTTGCGCGAGAATATAGAATACTCATTATTTCATTTATCTTGGCCGCTGATAGTTTCAAATGCGCTCCAGACAATTTACAACATCGTTGATTCGTACTTCCTTGGCAAATTGGGAGCTGTAGGGTTTTCCGCTTCCACAATTACTTGGCCAATCATATTTACGTTCATCTCACTCGCAATGGGATTTGCAAATGCAGGGATTGCCATTGTATCCCAAAATATCGGAAAGATGGACAAGAAAGCTACTTCAAAATCCACAGGGCAGCTTTATTTGGTTACGATAGGTATAGGATTGGTATCAACCATCGTAGGTATCGTATTTGCAAAACCACTCATATTGGCAATTGCCGGTAATCAAAACGCAGAAGTTATCCCATATGCAATTCAATATTATACGGTAGACATGATAGGTTTGCCGCTCCTATTCATAATCAACAGCACGACTTCAGCTATGCGTGCAGCAGGTGATTCACAATTTGGTATGAGGGTAGTACTGTACATGAATATAATAAACATGGTATTCGATCCGCTCTTGATTTTCGGTATTGGACCATTCCCCAAACTCGGTGTGCCGGGTGCTGCATGGGCGACGAATATCGGTAGATTCGTTGCAGCTGCATTTAGTATCTACCATGTTGTTTCAAAGAAATCCGCTATTACATTGAGTAAGAGCGACTTTGTGCCAGACTGGCACTTGATTGGTCTCGTTTTCAAACTTGGTGTACCGAGTGCAATAGGCATGTCTATCAGTTCTGCAGGTTTTGCGATAGTCATGCGTTACGTTGCCATGTTCGGTCCGACGGTGATTAGTGCGTATGGTATAGGGAATAGGGTAACAAATTTAGTGTCCATGATATCACATGGATTTGCTGGTGCAGTCTCAGCCATGGTTGGTCAATTCATAGGTGCAAATAGGTATGAAGATGCAGAAAAGACAGTGAGGCACACGTTCTGGTGGAACGTGACGATAGTTGGAATCCTTTCTCTATTGACATTCATCTATGGGAAAGGAGTTACGAAATTCTTCATAAATGATCCTGCGGTAATTGAAATGGGCAACATTTACTTCAAGTACGTCTCCTTCTCGATGCCGCTTTTCACCGGTTATCTGATATACAACAGTGCTCTAATCGGTGCAGGTAAGACTGTATTGACGATGATAGCTGACGTGCTAAGACTCTGGGGAATTAGAATTCCGATCATAGCTATACTATCCTCGACTATGGGATTTAAAGGAATATTCATAGGAATGATAATAAGTAATCTGATCATCTTTGGCGTTACCTACCTATTCTTCAGATTCTCACATTGGAAAAAGGCGGTTGTGTAGCGTGATTGTGTAGCTGGGTGTAACTATATAATACACCATAGAAAATTGTGATATAATATAAAGAGTGTTTAGTCAAGTTAACTTGCAGGAGGGTTAAGCATGTACATATTTATCGATTACGATGGTACCATCGTCAAAAGCTCAGAGGAAGAATTCATGAAGGCGTATTTCAAGAATCTTTCAAACTACTTTGGAATCCCATTCAACGAAATACTATCTTTAGTTATGGACTCGGTAAACGAAGCAATGAAAAGTACCGACAGTACTAAAAGTCTTTACCTGAAATTTGCAGACGTATTTTCCAAAAAAACTGATAAACCATTCGAATATTGGGCAGAGAAATTTACCTATTTTTACGAAAACATATTCGATCGAGTCAAAGAGGTCATAGAGCCAAACCTCAAACTCACTGGTTTGATCAAGTCTACCAATCAAAAGTTAGTTTTTGCATCCAATCCGCTCTTCCCAGAGATTGCGACCGTAAAGCGAATAAAATTTGCAGGACTTTCCCCAGATAATTTCGTCTACGTTGCACACATGGAGAATTGTAGATTTGCAAAGCCAAATCCCATGTTCTTCAAAGATATAACGGACAAATTGAACATCTTGCCACAAGAATGTGTCATGATAGGTGACAGTGAGTTCGATAGAGCAAGCGAGAAAGTCGGCATCAGATTTATTCACATAGCCGACGAACTTGAATGGGAGAAGCTCTTTTAGAAGATTAAATTAAATCGAATGTAGAAAGAGTTTAGAAAGAGTTTAGAAGATAAAAACGCGAGGGCAGTTTTAAAACCGCCCCCGCTTTTTTGTCTCATCTATACAGACCAATAATTATTCAAAATCTATTCAAAGTTTATTCAAAACACTATCTATTTGATGATGCTACGAAAGTTTCTCAAGTTACTAATAAAACTAATAATCAAATCACTAAGAATTACACAAACTCATCTTAGGTTACACAAATCAAAACAGCACTAATGC
>DPIB01000095.1 GCA_003522805.1 Fervidobacterium sp.
AATAAATCAGGAGGCGTGATATCACGCCTCCTGATGTTATATATATGAGCATGTAGCTGTCAATATAGTATTTCAATACTCACCGCACATTTACTTAGATGCATTTATTCACTGCACTGTAGCAGGTTTAAGAAGTGGTTGAATTGGCCCAAAATTTGCAAATGGCCATATTCTCAATATAGGTCTACCTATAATTCCACTCTCTGGTACAAACCCAAAGTACCTGCTATCTAAGCTTTCTGTGGAATTGTCTCCCATGAAGAAACAAAATCCTTTTGGTACCTTTATGTACACTTGGCCATTTTCAGTCCAGACATAGTCTGAAATGTTTATATTCTGTGGCTTGAGATATTTCTCTACAAAAACGGAATAATCTATACCGTAAGGAACTGGATCTAAACCGCCTAAGATACTGAATACCGTATTTGCAAGCTCGTTTCCTTCCTTTTGAGCTAACGTAAAGAGGTAAGCACGGTATTTGTTCTTATCACTCTTCAAAGCTGATGCTTCAATTAAATACTCCCAGAGTTTTGGATATTTGAATACTCCGCCAAGTTCGTAATTTATAGATGCCAGATGTTCAGGGATGGCACCATTTACAAAAAGTTTGTAGTTGCCATCAACCTGTTTTAGAGTTAGTACATCTCCTTCTTTTCCAACTAATCTTTTAACGTACTTCACGGACCCCTTAAATTGACTCGATGTAAACATATCCATGAACTTGTCAAATGCTCTCAGCATCTGTTGCGCTCTCTCATCTGGAAAAGGTGTGTAAAATACAACAATCTCACCTATTTGTGGTTCACGAGCAGAATAGGTTATTTTTTCTACAAAGAGACGATCCCCTACGTTGATCGTGGGGACCATAGAAGGCGTAGGCACAAGCATGGTTTCAAAAACATAGAGTCTTATGATGGTTGCTGCGATAAAGGCATAAATAAGGGTCACTATAGTTTCTTTCACCAGGCTTTTCCCTTTACTTTGATTCACTGGTGTCTTTGATTTTTGGGCATTACTTTGCTTGCTTTGACTGCTTTTGCTTTGCTGACTTTTGGTAGCCATTACTTCTCTCCTTGATTTTTACCTTACCCTTCACATCTCTTAGATAATAGAGTTTTGCCCTTCTAACTCTTCCGTGCCTTACAATCTCTATTCTATCTATGGTTGGTGCATAAAGCGGGAATATCCTTTCTACACCTATACCTCCAGATGCAATTCTTCTTACTGTAAATGTTTTGCTAACACCAGATCCTCTAATAGATATGACAATGCCTTCGTATACTTGTATTCTTTCCTTATCTCCTTCTTTAACCTTGACGTGGACCTTAACGGTGTCACCAGGTCTAAAGTCTGGTACTTCCTTGAGTTGTGTCTTTTCCATGATTCTGACAATGTTGTCCATACTCATATGTATACCTCCCTTTCATTGTTTTGACATATTCACAAAAAGCTAACAAATCTGCAGGAAGAGAAAGAATAGGGCTAATTCTCCAAAATATCTGCAGTTGATTTGACAACAGAACTGTCGTCAAAACCGCTCTCTCCTATCAGTCTATCTAAAACAATCGCAACAGCTGCTCTAACAGATAAATGGTTAAAATCACTTTTACTGCGCAATGGTTCAAGTGAGTAATCACAAATGTCTTCTAGTTCTTTGGGCATTCCCCAGCCTGTTCCAAAGAGTAGTAAAATAGGCCTTTCCGTAGACAATACAATCTTTCTTCCTTCTTCAAAGGTAATCGTGTTAGATCTGCGTTTTGCCGATGTGAACATTATAATCGGCTTCTCTCCTTCTTCCTTCTCTATTTCATCGATAACTTCTTCGATATAGGATTTAAGCTCAACTATGGAAAGTGCTTCAGATCTACTGGGGTTGTATTTCTTACCAAATCCTTCTGTCCAATATCCGAGGACTCTCGTAACTATATCTTTTTGAGCTGGTAAGTGAGTTACAACATAGTATTTCTTTACATTATACGTCCTTGAACTCCGCGCAATATCGTGTATATCAAGATTTGTCACTGCTGTTGTGATGATCTTTCCATCTCGACCAAGAACTGGGTAGTGAATAAGTGCTGTGTATATCTTACTGAGCATCTTTCATCAACTCCTTGAAGAGCATTAGAATAGCTTGTTTGTCGACTTCGTCAAGTTGATGTTTCATGAACAGATCCGGCCTTTTCAACATAGTCTTCTTAAGAGCTTCCTTTCTCCGCCACAAATTTATTTCCTCATGATTCCCACTTACTAACACTTCTGGTACTTGCATACCTTCTATTGTGCGTGGTCTTGTATAGTGCGGGTAATCGAATGAATCATTGTAGAATGAATCGTTTCTTACGGATTCTTCTTCCACAACTCCTGGAATGAATCGGGATACAACGTCTGTTATTACCATAGCAGGCAATTCCCCACCAGTTAATACATAATCACCTATGGAAACTTCCATGTCAACGAGTTTCATAATTCTCTCATCTATACCCTCGTACCTTCCACAGATGATGACTATTCTCTCCTTAAATGAAAGTTCTTTTGCAACTTCATTACTCAACGGCGTTCCTTGTGGAGAAGTTAAAAGAACATAAGGCTTTCCATACCTTTCTTCATAAAATCTGAAAAACTAAAAAAAAGGCTCAGGCTTCATAACCATCCCTGGTCCGCCGCCGTAAGGATAATCATCCACTACTCTGTGTTTGTCGTTTGTAAAGTCTCTCAGATTGAATATCTGTATGTCTAGTAATCCGTTCTTTATCGCCTGAGAAATGACTCCATATTCTTTGATGACTTTCACAAAATCTGGAAATATCGTCAGTATGCCTATGTTCACTATATCGTCACTCCAACCACTCTGGAACCTTGACTATAACTCTTTTTGCTTCCTTATCAATGCTTAGAACATATCTCTCAATAACTGGGATAAGTATTTCGGACTTTTTGTTCTTTACAACAATTACATCGTTGTTTCCAGTCTCGATGATATCTCTTACTACACCTATGGAGTTATTCGCTTCATCAAAAACTTCGCAGTCTATGAGTTCGAAAAAGTAGTATTCACCATCTAACGATTTTGGGAAAAAGTTCTTCGACACATATATGATAAAGCCCTTTAATCTTTCAGCTTCCGATATTGTATCTATTCCCGCTAGATGAATTATAAAATGATCGTTAGCCCGCCTGACTTTTTCGAATTGTACTGCTACGTACTTTTTTTGCTCTTCGTTGTAGGCTATCGCTTCTGTCAAACTACTTACAAGATTAGACAGATTTGAAAAGAGATAGAGTTTCAAATCACCATTTAGCCCATGGGTATTGCTCAAAACTCCAAACGGCACATAGCCCTGAAGTAATTCTTCAAGACTTTTCATCATCTTATCACCTTCAGAACAAAGTCGGAATCATCGGAAATGCTTGACAAAAGGATCTTGATAGACTTGATCGTTCTTCCATCCTTACCAATAATTTGGCCCACATCATCTGGATGGACTGATATGTCAAAAACCTTCTTTCCGCCCTCTTCATATTCAACTACAACAACGTCATCTGGATGTTTTGCTATGGATTTGAGGACGTACTCAAGGAACTCTTTCACGTTTATGCCTCCTTCTTACCTTTTAGTGCTTCAAGTTTCTCGTTTAAGCCAGACTTCTCAAGTAACCTTAAAACTGTCTCACTCGGCTGTGCACCTTTAAGTATCCACTCAGCTGCCTTGTCTACATCGACTTTGACCTCGTAGGGTTGTTTCAATGGATTGTAATAACCCAAACTTTCGATGTAAGCACCATCTCTCTTTTTCCTTTGATCGACTACGACAATCCTGTAAAAAGGTTGTTTCTTCTTTCCCATACGTGTGAGTCTAATCCTAACCACTAAGAACACCTCCTAATTATTTAGGGTAATTTCTGAATTAGAATTTCAATCCTCTCAAGGCAAATGGTACTTTTCCTTTTTTGAACATCTTCATGAGTTTTTTCATTTCTTCGTACGATTTGAGCAATTTGTTTATGTCTTGGACTGTTGTCCCACTTCCAAGAGCTATTCTCTTTTTCCTACTAGCGTTTATTATATCGGGGTTATTCCTTTCTTGCGGTGTCATAGAGTTTATTATGGCTTCCACCCTTTTCAGTTCCTTCTCACTTGTATTAATATCTATCTGTGGTGCTCCCGGGAGGGCTTCTAAGATTTTATCCATGCCAAGTTTCTTGATCTCCCTTATTTGCTCCTTAAAATCTTCCAGTGTGAATTCAGCCTTGATAAATTTTTCTCCCATTTTTTGCATCTTTTCTTGATCCAATTCTTTTTCTACCTTATCTATCAACGAAAGTACATCACCCAGTCCAAGAATTCTATTTGCCATCCTATCAGGATAGAATTCATCGAAATCATCTATCTTCTCGCCAACTCCAACAAATTTGATGGGCTTACCAGTTATGTGCCTTATTGTGAGAATGACACCACCGCGTGAATCTCCATCAAGCTTTGTGACAACGAAACCTGTTACACCAAGTCTATCGTTGAAAACCTTGCCTGAGTTAACAGCATCTTGACCTGCCATTGCATCAACGGTCAGGAGAATCTCATCTGGATTGACAAGCTCCTTTATCCTTTCGAGTTCTTTCATCATCTCATCGTCTATGTGTAAACGTCCTGCTGTGTCAAGTATGACAACATCGTATCCACTATCTTTTACAGCCTTCATGGCTTCTTCAACAATCTTTATGGCATTATTCCTATCACCAGCTATGACAGGAACGCCTATTTTCTT
Source organism: Fervidobacterium sp. (assembly GCA_003522805.1). GTDB lineage: Bacteria > Thermotogota > Thermotogae > Thermotogales > Fervidobacteriaceae > Fervidobacterium. Next base: position 4,763 of record DPIB01000095.1, read on the forward strand.
ACCCAAAGTCTCAAGCTGATCAATTGCAGCAGGTCTATAAATGTCTGCCGCAACTAAGATAGGATGTTTGCCTTGCCTTTTCAGGTAATTTGCAATTTTGGCAGCACTCGTTGTTTTGCCAGTACCTTGCAGTCCAACCATCATCACGTAGGCAGGCATGTGAATTAATTTAAACGGTTCTTTCTCGCCTAATAACGTAATCATTTCATCTCTAATTATCTTAATGAACATTTGGTCAGGTGTTAAAGACTTCAACACTTCTTCTCCTAATGCTCTCTTTTTCACATTTTCAACAAATTCTTTTACAACCTTATAATTGACATCAGCTGCTAGAAGGGAGGTTTTGACTATTTGTATGGCTTCTTCTATGTTCTTTTCACTTATTTTCCCTTTTCCAGAGAGTATCTTGAATGCACCCGACAACTTATCCCGAAGCCCTTCGAACATCTTATCACCTCACCATTGATTTTCACTTGTTATATCATACTATATCTATATAGAAAATCAATTAAATCACAGAGAACGATGAAACGATTGAGAAAAGGATATGTTATAGTTGAATTACAATATTGATGTGGGTTAACTTAATCCACATAGTAAACGTTACATAAGAGAAACATAAGTTCTCAATTCCCTGTTGTATGCGTTTCCTCTACTCTCCATCCATGTTTCTATTGCAGTTTGTCCAAAAGCGAAAGTAGCAAGCACTCGAAATCAGAAAGTGATAGCTTGATTTTGACTTTATGGTGATATAATAAGATTCATCAATATAATGGGCAAGGATACTCCAACTTCCAAGCGGTAGCCTAAGTTGGAGAGGAATTGCATCAACTGATACATCTGGCGCACATTAGTGCGGACAAGTAAACTGATGAGCCTGATGGCTCTACAG
>DPIB01000082.1 GCA_003522805.1 Fervidobacterium sp.
GAGTATTGACCACGAAGCCCCCACCTCTATAGGTGGGGGTAGTTTACTTATTATATGCACATATGTACACAAGGGGGATGAGTCTATGAATAAAAAAAGGTTCTTTTTCTTCATGATTTTGTTGCTCGGTGTTTTGGTTATCGGTCAGAGCACATATCAAAGTGATTATAATGACTACAAGATCTTTTTTGGAAATTTGCACTCGCATACATCGTATTCTGATGGAAAAGGTACACCTGAGCAAGCATTTACGCATGCAACGGACTATGGAGATTTTCTTGCTGTTACTGATCACTGTTATTTTATGAAGATTCCGATCGATGGTCAACAAAAAACGATGTTAGTACAAAAAGCTGCAAGAGCCTCAACCGTTTCTGGAAAGTTCGTTGGATTTCAGGGGTTTGAGTGGACCGCAGGTTCTGGGCACATCAACGTGTATGAAAGCTTAGAATTCATAAGTAGAGATGAAAAAGGTGATTTGAAAGATTTTTACGAATGGATAGTTGAACACAAAAGACTAGCCCAATTCAACCATCCAGGGGTAACTTTCGGCAATTTCCAAGACTTTTGGTTTGTACCTAGTGCTGATAGATATGTAAATCTCATAGAAATTGGGAATGGCAACTCTTCAAGTAACGATACGATTTCCGAAGAGATGTATAATAACTACATACTAGCGCTTAATAGAGGATGGCATGTCAGTCCTACAGCGAATCAAGATAATCACAAAGAAAATTGGATCAGTGCGAATGAATCACGAACTGGCATACTAGCCAAATCACTAACATACGAAGACTTGATGGATGCGCTGTGGAATGGTAGAACATTTGCAACAGAGGATAGAAATGCAATACTTTACTTCTACGGTAATAATGCAATCATGGGAAGCATAATAAATGATGCAACAAGCATCAATTTGTATGTTCGCTATCAAGACAGCAAAGACCCTGTATCAAGCATGACCATCGTCAGTCAGGGCGGCATCGTTGATCAAGCATACAATTTAGGAGATGTTTTCGATTACTCCAAAGAACTAACTGTACCTGATGGCTTTGAATGGTACTTTGTCTACATAGTCCAGGAAGACGGAGATGAGATCGTATCTGCACCAATATGGGTTGAGACATCAGAACAGTTGAAAGTGAACTACGTGAGAGTGGGACCTGAAAAACCAAATATCAATCAGAGTGTTCTTCTTGTATTCGATGTATACAACTCCGTTGATAAAACAGCAAATTCTACACTTAAAGTGCTATTGGATGATGTGGAAGTATATTTAGAGGTATTTAACCTAGAACCTTATGAAATTGTTTATAGTAAAGAGTTAAACTTAGGCAAGTTAGCTTCCGGAGTACATAACATAAAATTTGTTGTCAATGGAGAAGTAGTACAATCCAAGAAAATAGAAATAGCAGAAAAGACTGGGCTTACAGTTCTTGTAGACAAGCTTCATGAAAACGATTTTACCCCTGAAGTGATGCAGTTTATAAATGTTCTACAAAGTAATGGTCATGAAGTAGTCTATTCTGATATAGTACTTGCAAACTACGAAGGAATTGACGCAATCATCATCCCAACCCCGAAAGAAGATGGACTAAGCTTTTTCAAAGACCTCTATGCAATGGAAATAGATTGGCTCAATTCATTCCAAGGAAAGATATACATAATTCCCGGTAGTGATACTGAATTCTTGAATATATACAAAGGACAGATCGAGAATACCATAATAATCGAGAGCCTAGACGAACTTTATGAAATATTCACCTTAAACTCGTCTGTCTCAAACCTAAAGCACGAATTCAAGAAGATTGTTTACATAGACCAAGGGCATGGAAATGACTACGGTAAAAACGATCTCAAGAAACTCCAAGACGCACTGAAAAACAACGGATTTGAGACACAATACATAAACAAAATCGAGAACATAGATGGTAAATATCTAGTCATCATGAATGGTAAGGAATTTTCAGATGACGAATTGAAAACAATTGCCACCTTCGTTAAAAATGGTGGGAATTTGGTATTAACATCGAAGAGTGACTACAGCAACGGTGGATATACTGAAGACATGAATATGATCTTAGATTATCTCAATGCACCCGTTCGATTCAACGACGATCAAGTGATAGATGATGTAAACAACTATGGTTCGAACTTCAAAGTGCTGATTCAGGGATTGAGATTTTACTCAACTTGTTCCATAATAGTGTATGGCAATGCAGACATCCTCGTCTCTTCTGATACGGCAACGACGATGGATGCAGACAACAAAAACGATTCGACACCCGTTGATAAAGTCGTATTAGCAACAAAGTTCAATTATGGAAATGGTACAGTGTTCGTCATGGGAAAGGCCATATTCTCAGATTACGATTACGATTTTAACAAAGAATTCATAGAGAAAAATATATTTAATCTATACTAAGTCTTCATTGTACAACGTGTTGCCTTGTATTAAGTATGCTTTTAGATGTTTAAATTTATCAAGCGGGGGGGTAAACATACATGTACCCTCGCTTTATTTTTTTGATTTGATATGGTATAATCGAAGTGATTTAGGAGGTGAGGACTATGTTCGACAGATTTTCTGAAAGATCCGCAAAAGTTTTTGTAACAGCTCAAGAAGAAGCAAAAGACCTTGGCCACTCATATGTTGGGACCGAACATCTCTTGTTGGCAATCTTGAAACTCAATGATAAACCATTATCTGCAGTTCTTGAGAAATATGGTTTGACATACGCAAGAGTGAAGAATGAAGTAATATCTATAGTTGGCATGGGAATGCGTGGATTTATAATGTCGCCTCAGATGACGCCAAGGGCAAGAAAGGTTACGGAAATAGCTTTTGAAGAAGCAAGAATGACAGGAAACGAGAAAATAGATCCTGAACATTTGCTCTTAGGCATTCTTCGTGAAGGAGAAGGCATTGCAATACATATCCTCAAGAAATTGAATATTAACATCCAGTCGTTGAGGAAGGAAATCACTGAAAATATTTCTGATGATGAATTCCTTGAAGATGATACTCAACCCCTACCTTCGGTTGAAGAGTCAACCATATCTCCAGCCGTGCGGCAACTGGAGGGATTTGGTATTGATTTGACTACTCAAGCGGTTAAAGGGGAACTTGACCCTGTGATTGGCAGGGAAGATGAAATCGAAAGAGTCATGCAAATACTCGTCAGAAGAAAGAAAAACAATCCAGTTCTAATCGGTGAACCCGGGGTAGGTAAGAGTTCCATAGTTGAAGGTTTAGCTCAAAGGATAGTTCAAGGCGAAGTCCCCGAGCCACTTAAGGGAAAAACGATATTTTCCTTAGATGTAGCAGCACTGGTAGCAGGAACGAAATACCGTGGTGAGTTTGAAAAGCGCATGAAAAAATTGTTGCAGGTGGTAAGAGGGAATAAGGATATAATACTCTTCATAGACGAGTTGCATATGATCGTTGGAGCAGGTTCGGCAGAAGGGGCAGTTGATGCTGCAAACATACTGAAACCGGCGTTAGCTCGTGGAGAATTGCACTGTATAGGAGCAACGACGCCTGACGAGTATAGAAAATACATAGAAAAAGATGCTGCTTTGGAAAGAAGATTCCAAAAAATATACGTGCAGGAACCAACGCCACAGATGGCAGTTGAAATCTTGAAGGGCTTAAAACCAAAGTACGAATCGCATCATAAAGTGTCATACACAGATCACTCATTAGAAGCAGCGGTTTACCTTTCGCAGAGGTACATAACAGACCATTTCTTGCCCGATAAAGCAATAGACGTGCTGGATGAAGCTGGTGCTAGAGCGAGGTTAAAACTATTTGTTATACCTAGTGAACTTCAGTTACTAAAATTGAAGGTTGAATCGGTTAAGAAGGAAAAGGAAATAGCAGTCTCAAGTCAGAATTACGAAACGGCAGCAGAACTCAAAACTAGAGAGCAAAGTCTGAAAGAAGAGTACAATGAAAAATACACTGCTTGGATGAAAGAGGTCGAAGAAAAGATAGTAACGGTAGATGTAGCCGATATAGAGGAAGTAGTAGCTGGTTGGACCGGTATACCATTGAAGAAATTGGAAGAAACCGAAAGAGAGAAATTACTCAAACTTGAAATGGCACTTCACGAACGTGTAGTTGGTCAAGAAGAAGCAATAAATGCCATAGCACGTGCCATCAGAAGGGCAAGAAGTGGACTCAAAGACCCAAGAAAACCTGTTGGGGCATTCTTGTTCCTAGGACCAACGGGGGTTGGTAAAACAGAACTTGCGAAGGCGTTAGCAGAATACCTATTCGGTGATGAGAAATCACTTATACGGTTCGATATGAGCGAGTACATGGAAAAATTCTCTGTTTCTAGACTTATCGGTGCACCTCCGGGATACGTTGGATATGAAGAAGGCGGAGCGCTGACAGAGAAGGTGAGAAGAAGACCATTCTCTGTGATACTCTTCGATGAAATAGAGAAGGCGCACCCCGATGTTTTCAATATCTTGTTGCAGATAATGGACGATGGTAGGCTGACTGATTCACAAGGTCACATAGTAGATTTCAGAAACACGATCGTCATAATGACAAGTAACATAGGTGGTAGTGAGATCGTATCCTCGAGAAAAAGCCTCGGTTTCGTTGAAAATGAGACATATGAACAAGAATTCAGTGAAATGAAGGACAAAGTTATAGAAGAAGTTAAGAAAGTATTCAGACCAGAATTTATAAACCGAGTAGATGAAATAATAGTTTTCCATAAACTCACAAAGCAACACATTGAACAGATCATAGAGATATTGCTCAGAGATATACGAGCAAGGCTTTCTGAGCGTGAGATAAATCTTGTATTGTCACCTGAAGCAAAGGAATTCTTAGTCAACGTTGGATATGACAGTATTTACGGTGCGCGACCTCTGAAAAGAGCGATACAAAGGTACATTGAAGACCCCCTTGCTGAAGAATTATTGCGCGGGGAAATAGACTCAGAAAGTGACGTCCTTGTCGTTCCAGAGGGAGAAAAACTTAATTTCGTTGTTCAGAAGAAGGAAGAAACTCAGAAAGTTGAAAAATAGACTCTAAAAAGAAAGGAACCATCATGGCAAAGCAAAAGATGGTCTATGTTTGCGACAAATGTGGATATGAATCGCCAAAATGGTTCGGCAAATGTCCGGTTTGTGGTGAATGGAATACGGCAAAAGAATTTCAGTTGAAAGATATTGACACAGAATCTAAATCGATAAGAAGTGGCGAGATGGGGGTGAGTAGATCTCAGCCCTGTTTTGTTGATGTGAATCAAGCGTACGAGAATTTAGAAGATGCGAGGATTAAGACAAATATATCAGCATTAGATGATATACTTTCCAGCGGAATAGTTAAAGGGCAGGTCATACTTCTGGGTGGTGAACCAGGAGTTGGGAAAAGCACTCTAGCACTACAAATATGCGCTTCAATTGTAAAAGATGACAAGGAAAAATTGGTGTACTATATTTCTGGCGAGGAGAGTGTATCTCAAATTGCCATAAGGGCAAAAAGACTTGGGATAAGAAATCCAAGCATTTTGCTTTCATCTGAGACGCAGATAGAAGAAGTTTTGAAGGGAATAGACGTTCAAAGGGCGAAGCTGATAGTGATAGATTCCATCCAGACATTGAGCAGTGTGGACATCGAGTCCCCCATTGGTGGAGTTGTGCAGATAAGAGCTGTCGTAGAAAAGGTGAGGGTTTTTTCAAAAAAATATGGCATACCATCATTATTGATAGCACACGTTACAAAAGAAGGCGCAATTGCAGGGCCAAAACTCGTTGAACACGTTGTTGATACCGTCGTGTACTTTGAAGGAGAGCGGACTACAGATTACAGAATACTTCGAGTTCAAAAGAACAGATACGGGCCTAGTGGTGAAATCTCTGTCTTTCAAATGACAGAAAATGGCCTTGAAAGCTTATCAGATGACACATTGGTAAACTACTCAGAGACACCGGGGAATGTTTTAACCAGTGCATACGAAGGCAGTAGACCCATCAATGTTCAGATACAAGCACTTGTATCGCGAGTAAAGGTGGCTTCTGGTAGAAGAATATCACACGGTGTAGATGTAAGGAAAATCATAATCATCTCAGCAGTTCTGTCAAGACATTTGAACATTCCACTTGATTTTCACGATATATACATAAACGTTTCAGGTGGCATAAACATAACGGATTCCGGTTGCGAACTTGCAATCGCGGGAGCAATTCTTTCCTCCTTTTTGGATGTATATGTAGGAAATACATTTATGGTAGGGGAGATAGGATTGGATGGTAGTGTGAGGCCAACGGTAAACATAGGCAAGAGGATAGAGAATGCAAGAAAACTACCAATAAATTCAATACTCATACCATCCAAGGCGGAATACAAAAGTGCTTCAAGAACAAGGACTGAGAAATCTGAAAAATTAGAGAGAATTAGCAATGTTCGTCAGTTATTTAACTTCATGGTGGATTTGAAGAAGGGGGTATAATCAATGGCAAAGTTTAAGATTCTTTTGGATAGTACATCAGACTTTCCAAAAGAACAGATGGAATCTTGGGATGTGGATATAGTACCACTGTATCTAATATGGTCTGATGGAACGTCTGAAAAAGACGACACACGAGATTTTGAAGAACTGAAAAAGTTCTATGAAAAATTGAAAAATGCAATGGAATTGCCAAAAAGTTCACAACCGACTGTTGAGGACTGGAAGGCAAAATACGAAGAAGTTAAGCAGCAAGGTTATGACGGGATATTGGTAATAACCATTTCTAGCAACATGTCAGGTACATTTAATTCTGCTTCTTTAGCAGCTCAAGAAGTTGATATTCCTGTCAAAGTCATTGATTCAAGACAGGCTTCAACGGCTATATCTCCAATGGCAAGATTTGCGAGAGAATTATTCAACCAAGGAGCGGATCTTGAAACAACTGCACAGGAACTTCAAAAGGCAATGGCTGAGAAAAGATTCGGAGCGTTCTTCTATGTGTCTGACTTTAGCTTTCTCGTTAAAGGTGGGAGAGTAAGTAAATTCACAGGCTTTGTTGGTTCGATGTTGAAGATCAGAGTTGCAATTTACATAAATGATGAGGGCGAGATGGTTCCGTTTGGAAAAGCACGAGGATTCAAGGCAGCGCTCGATGAAGTGCTAAAGAAAAGCGAAGAACAGGGTTTCAAACCTGGCGATACGGTTGACATATACCTTGTCAGTTGCGATAATATGGAAGAATTGAAAGAAATAGAGAAGGTAGTGAAAGGGATATACAACGTCAAGAATGTATACTACACCCCGACAGGAAAAGTCATATCAACTCATGTAGGCCCAGGCCAGGCAGGTTATGGGATAGAGAGATATTGAGGCAGCAAAGGCACGAGGTGATACCGATGTCAGATTCCACATTTGATACGCTTGAAGAATTCAGGAAATTTCGAGAAAAAATGAACGAAGAGATTTTGGCGCGCGGAACAACAAATACGAAGAGATTTTGGGCACTAGATGGAGCTGTCTATAACGAGGGTGCACTTGATTCTAAGACGAAAGAACTAATGGGGTTGGTTGCCTCGATGGTACTAAGGTGCGACGATTGTATCACGTACCACGTGATTAGATGTGCACAGCTCGGTACAACAGACGAAGAATTTTTTGAAACATTCGATGTCGCACTTATCGTAGGTGGCTCGATAGTAATTCCACACCTTAGAAGGGCAGTCAACGCACTATTGGAGATTCGGAGGATCCAACTGGATGGCAAGAGTATTTCTATTTGATGGTACAGGACTTTTGTACAGAGCTTATTTTGCGGTAGATCAATCTCTTTCTACAACGACTAGCATCCCAACAGGTGCTCTATATGGTCTTGTACGTATGCTCATAAAGTTCATGAAAGATAATGTAAAGGCAGATGAAGACTACTGTGCGTTTGTGATAGACGTAAAAGGTGGAAGCACATACAGGAAAGAGCTCTTCGATCAATACAAAGCCCATAGGCCAGAAACACCGGAGCCTTTGCTGAAACAAATTGAATATGTCGGTGAACTCGTTGAATCGTTTGGAATTCGTCTACTGAAACAACCGGGATATGAAGCTGATGATATAATTGCTACTCTTGTAAAAAGATTCAAGGAAAACAAGCAGCTTTATTCGGTCAATGAAATCAACATCGTTACGAGTGACAAAGACTTACTCCAACTTGTCGATGAAGATGTCTTTGTCTGGCGAGTTGAGAAAGGTGTTACGGACATAAAAAGATATGCTAGAAAAGATGTTATTGAAAGATATGGAATAACCCCTGAGCAGATTGGAGATTACCTTTCATTAGTAGGAGATGCTTCAGACAATGTGCCAGGAGTACCGGGGATAGGTGAGAAAACAGCAGTTAAGATACTGACAGAGTTTGGCAGTGTTGAGAATGCTCTGAAGAATATAGACAAACTACCAGATAAGATTAGGAATGCACTGTTAGATAATCTCGAGTACTTTGAGCTAAGCAGAAAACTAGTTGAACTCGATACGGAAGTTGAAATAGACATAGATCTAAAAGAACTGATTTATAGAGGTTATCAAAAGTCTGTTTTACTAGAAACCCTCAAGAAATTCGAATTTGCAAGCATCATCAAGGAACTACAACTCACTTCAAATTTGATAGACAAGGCAGATTATACAATTATATCGGATGAGAAAGAGTTAGATCGATTGTATGAAGAAGTATCTAAATCGAAGAAAATATCTCTAGATCTTGAAACAAGCTCTTTAGATCCGTTTACAGGGAAAATAGTTGGTATTTCCATTGCTACAGAAGAAGGTAGAGCCTACTACATACCGATAAACCATATTGAGGGCAAGAACGTAGAGATCAACTCAGTTCGGACGTTCCTTCAGAAAATCCTTTCAGGTCCCTATAAAGTAGGTGGGCACAACATAAAATTCGATTTCAAATTCCTATCGAAACTGGGTTTAGACTTATCATATCCCGCGTTCGACACAATGATCGAAGCATATTTACTCAATCCGAACGAAAAGCGCTTCAACTTGGATGAACTTTCATTGAAAATACTTGGCCACAGAATGATCTCTTTTGAGGAAGTTGTCCAGACATCCTTACCACTCTTTTCCGGAG
>DPIB01000156.1 GCA_003522805.1 Fervidobacterium sp.
GCAATGCAGCTGAAGTTCATCCAGAATTGGTCAGAAGAGGTATTATACCAGATGCAGTAACTGACCAAACATCTGCCCACGACCCGCTCAATGGATACGTACCTGCAGGAATTTCTTTTGAAGATGCACTGAAATTGAGAAAAGATAATCCACAAAAGTACTTAGAGATGGTTTACGAAAGTGTCACAAAGCATGTTGAAGCACTTTTGGAGATGCAAAAGCAAGGTGCAAAAGTTTTTGAATATGGCAATAATATAAGAAGATTGGCACAAGATCATGGTGTGAAAGATGCATTCAATATTCCTGGATATGTACCTGAATATATACGTGATCTGTTCTGCGAGGGTAAAGGCCCGTTCAGATGGGTCGCACTCTCGGGAAATCCGGAAGATATATACAAGACAGACCAAAAAGTTTTGGAACTCTTCGGTGAAGATGAGCACATAAGAAAGTGGATAGAAATGGCGCAAAAGAGAGTGAAATGGCAAGGTCTGCCTGCACGAATATGTTGGCTTGGACAGGGTCAGAGAGCTGAAATGGGTCTTGCAATGAACGAAATGGTGAGAAAAGGCATTTTGGAAGCGCCGATCGTGATAGGTCGAGACCATCATGACACTGGTTCAGTTGCAAGCCCTTACAGGGAAACTGAGGCAATGAAGGATGGTAGTGATGCGATAGCAGACTGGCCACTGCTCAATGCTATGCTCAATGTGGCAAGCGGTGCAACTTGGGTTTCTATTCACCACGGTGGCGGTGTTGGTATAGGATACTCCATACATGCAGGTGTTGTCATAGTAGCAGATGGTACAGAACTTGCAGATAAAAAACTCGAGCGAGTGTTAACAAACGATGTTGGAATGGGGATAGTAAGACATGCTGATGCTGGATATGATATTGCAATCGATACTGCAAAAAAACATGGAATTAGGATGCCTATGATGGATAAATGAGCAGATATTTTGTATCGTTCAACGTCATTTCAAATAGGGGATGTGATGAAAACTGATGTACATAGGACCAGAAAAATACAGAATTATAGAAACACTTAATTTTGATAGTTCAGAATTGATTAGTTTTCTTGAAAGTAAGAAAGAAAGATTAGATGTTTACCACCGCCATGTTGCGGTGGTAACTTGTTATAGTAATTACAGTCAATCGATCTATACAGATTCGAGCAAAAAGAACAGCGAAAGAAAAAGTAGCAGCTTCTTCTTGAACTTTCTAGTAACTCCGTCCAATGAAAAGCTTATAGGCCTTTCGATTTCTCAACCTATGCTCAGATCACCCGCAATCTACAAACTCCAGAATTTGAAAAACGCAGAGCAATTTAGTGACATCTACTATAGACTCTTTGCGGAAACTTGTGGACTGCAATGTGGTATAATTAAACTGCCTTTGAAAACTAGATTTGTTGCAATTACTGGAAATGATATTTTCTTGAGTAAAGAGATATTCAGGGAAAAAGTCATGAACATAGAATCGTTTGCATTTGCTCAAAGAGTGAATGATGTTATTTTAGAGCGATTGGAAAAATATAAAGACGGAACTTTCGATATATGCAGGGTAATTATAAATGATGAAGGAATAAATTTCTTCGTAGTAGATAAATCCTTGAGAGAGGATCATATCCCTCTGTACTCGGAAGTTATTTCACTGCTTCGCAAGAAGTATGCACTCACTCCAGCAAAGTTTTTCCCAGTTAATGAGAGGATCATCGGGTCTTTCGTTTTAGATTTTGATAGCATTTTTTCCGATGAATTATTCACACAAGTTTCTAAGCTATTGAAAGAATATTCAATTATCAAGGAGAACCTAAGTAGATATATTTAAAAATCTTGATGGGTATCAGATTAGTACCCAACTGGAGTTGATATCGGTGAAAAAAGCTCTTGCCACTTTTCTCTCTGTCCTCTTACTAACGAGCACTTTGATCTTAGCTGTGGCATTCCCACAGCCTACACCCTTTAAGTATATTAATGATTACGTTGGAATAATAGATCAAGGTCATATTCAGAAGATAGTCAATCTCGGCAAAGAACTAGAAGATAAAACGGGTGCACAAGTCACGGCAGTTATCGTTAATACACTTGATGGAATGAGCGTTGAAGATTATGCAGTTGAACTTTTCAGAAAGTGGGGAATTGGTCAAAAAGGAAAAGATAATGGAGTATTACTCTTAGTTGCCGTCGACGATCATGTTATGAGGATTGAAGTTGGTTACGGCCTTGAAGGTGCGATACCCGACGGGAAGGCTGGAAGGATAAGGGATGAGTATATTCTCCCATACTTTAAGGAAGATAACTACGCTGATGGTGTGTATTACGGGTATCTTGCATTGGCAAATGAGGTTGCCAAAGAATACAACATTACATTGTCGTTTGACGTAAGTGCAGAATTGCCAGAAACAGATGATACATTAAAAAATCTAGAAAATATAATAGTAATAGCATTCGTAGTAACTATAATTGTACTTATTTTGATAGGTACTTCTTTGAGACGTGGATTTAGCGGATACTCAGGACGTGGACCATGGGGTCCCGGAAATTTTGGTGGATTTAGTGGAAGTCGTGGTAGTAGAGGAAGTGGTAGAGGTAGTTCTCGAGGTGGATTTGGTGGTGGCAGAAGTGGCGGTGGTGGTGCCAGCGGGAAGTGGTAAAAATTTCTGGGGGGTTGAAGGGGAATGAAAGAAAAGGAATTTAAGATAAATGTTTTACTGATGGAAGGTGTTGCTATTTTCTTTGTTATGTTTGTTCATTCTGGTACACCTAACAAAATCTACGCCTTTTTCAGCTATGGATTATCATCGCTGATTTTTGCTCGAGGATACCAATGGAGAGAAAGAACATTTAAGGAACTTATCAAGTCGAGAATTCAGCTATTGAAAACATATTATTTTGCCGGATTAATTAATAGTCTCGCCTTCTTACTCGTCGTGCCAAGCAAGTTTCTAAATACTTCAAAATGGGTTTATTTTCTCAATTTTCTGATCGGTAAGCTTGATAAACTTGATCAAATTCCTATTACGATAGTTCCATTATGGTTCTTTCTGATGCTTTTCTTTGCCGAGCTCATGTATTGGCTCCTGAAAAAGAACGGAGTAATTTTGGCTTTAGCTGTTATATCCTCAATTCTACTGAGATTGTTTCCTCATGAGCCACTCCCATTTAAATTGGATACAGCTTTTTCTGCTATTCCATTTTTTGTTATCGGAAGTATCTGGAAAGAAAAGAGATATCAAGTAAGATTCCTTGATTTTATTCTATCTGTATTGGGTTTGGTTTTTATAAGTCAAACCAATGGCGATATTTCATGGAATGTCCAATTATTTGGAGTAAATGGACTTATAGCATTTCTCGGAGAAATTCTGGCTATTTTTGTAATTATATACCTTGCGGATGCTATAAAAACACTGAAGTTGGATAAGTTTTTCTACAAAATATCTTTCAATTCTCTTTTCATAATATCGTATCATTTTCTTTTGGGAAACTTGATTTCTCTTCCGTTTATTTTGATTTCCGGGAATTTGAGCGATCCCATGAGTGTTTTGCATAGTTTTTGGTATATTCATTTCCCGTTAGTGTTGATACTGGTATTTGCTTGTATACGATTCATACCTCAAGGAGTCAGGAGTTTTCTCATTGGTGATTTCAGAAGAATGAAAAAGGGAGTGAGGAATTCTTGAAACCTCTTATTTCAATAATAATTCCTGTCTATAACGTTGAAGCATACATTAGCGAGACTTTAAAAAGTGTTTTTAACCAAACTTTCAAAGATTTTGAAATAATTGTAGTGAATGACGGTTCAAAAGACAAAACGCCTCAGATTGTTAGAGAAATCCTGAGGAGTTCGACATTTCCATTTAAAATAATAGATCAGGTAAATCGTGGTGTTAGTGTTGCAAGAAATGTAGGGTTTGACCATTCCGAAGGAAGGTATATAAAATTTTTAGATGGTGATGACAAGTTAGTTCCGAATGCACTGGAAGTACTAGTCAACGAGATTCAAAAATGTAGTTGTGGCTTAGTCTATGGTGGACAAGATGTTGTAACAGTGTCGGGAAAAATTCTTTACAAATACGAAGACATGTATCGACAGGATTGGACAGTTGCAGGTTCGAGAGATGCAATAATAGATTTCCTAATTTCTAAGATTCACATTTCATGCAATTCCTGTCTCATTGTTCGCCGAATTATTGAAGAACATAATATTAGGTTTACTCCAGGTTCTAAATACGGCGAAGATAACGAATTCCTCACAAAGGTCATTTACTACTCGAATGTAGTTCATTACGTTGGACAGTCCATTTGTCTTGCAACTTATAGAGAGGATTCTACTACTAAAACTGCAACTTTGTCGACTTTTCATAATGTTGGTGTTATGAAAAGATTGAAGAGATTTTTTGAGAAAAATGGTCAGACGGAGATTGTCAAGATGTTAGATGAATACGCGATTCCTTCACTATATGCTTGGAGTTTAGGAGATCTTGCCTATAATGGGTATCCATACAGGGAGTGGATTAAGATTGCAAGAAACGGCCTAATCAAGCAAAATATAAGAAAATTCAAATTACCGTTTGAGAATAAAACGAAGTTCCACAAGCAGATGCTCATGGCAAAATCTATTTATCTGCTTTCCCCAACACTTGCTTATCTAGTCATGAGAATTGCAAAGGTGGTCTACACATTGAACAGTAGAAAGTGACTGGCATATTGATTGAGGAAAGAGGAGAAAATATGGAAAAAGAACCTAAACGATATCTTATAGCAACTGCATGTAACCAAAAATACGAGGACTTTTTGGTTAATGATTGGCTGAGGTCTTTGAAAGAAAATGTTGATTTGGAAGGTATAGATATATTGGTGATGGATTATGGTCTTTCACCCAATGCGTGTTCCAAACTTACAGAACAGGCTGTCATTGTAAAAGAGGCAAAGCATACCAAAGGTCTCATAAACAATATGAGGTTTATTGAACTCTCAGAGTTTCTAAAATCAAATCCTCAATATGAGCAAGTGATACTCTGTGATTCAGGCGATATCATATTTCAATCGGATATTTCCATGCTTTTTGAACTAGAATCTGAGAAGATAAGAGCTGTATGTGAGTCTATTTCACCAAATATGGATGTACTTGTGAACGATAAAGTAATTGAAAATGCAACAGAAATTAAGAACTTTCTAAGAGAAAATAAGCTTATGAATGTTGGTTTTGTTGTTTATCCAACAAACGTTTTCTTAGATATGTGTGGAGATATCTTTATCCTTCTAAAAGATGTTAACGTTTGGGGAGCAGAGACTATACTGATCAATTATTTTGCATACAAGAATGGTTTTTATGAATTACATCAGAAATATAACTTCATACCAACGACTTCTACTCTTAAATATGTAATCAAAGATGGCAAGTTTTATTTATCGAATGGAGAGATAATCCCGGTTGTTCATAATGCTGGCGGAAAGGAAATGTGGCGTCCTATAGAAAATTTTGGATATGGACATGACCATAATATACCACGACCTATGGTTATTTTTTTTCTTAGGACCTTTTACAAAAGTTTAAGTCTGCTCAGAAAATTTGTAAGAGTATTTGAGAGGTCTTGAAAAGTTTGAAGAATGGTAAGAAAGGTGGGAAATATATGAGATATGATGTAGTCATTGTGGGAGCGGGTTTGGCGGGTTCTACGGCAGCAAGAATATTGGCTGAAAATGGTAAGAAAGTGCTCATCGTGGAAAGGCACAAACATTTGGCAGGTCACTGCCATGACTACAGAAACGAGAGTGGAATTACCATACATACTTATGGTCCTCACATATTTCACACGAACAACAAAAAGGTCTGGAATTTTGTTAACAAATTCTCCGAATTCCATTACTATCAACACAGGGTTCTAAGTTATGCTGACGGAAAGTTGATATCTTTCCCAATCAATAGAGATACGCTTGCAGAAGTTTTTGGTATTCAGCTTGCTACATATGAAGTAGAACCATTTTTGGAGAAGGAAGTAAAAAGGTCTAAATTTAACGATCCACCAATGAATTTTCGAGATGTGGTTGTATCACAGGTTGGAGAAAGACTGTATGAATTGTTTTTCAAGAATTACACGATGAAGCAATGGGAAAGAGACCCTGAGGAATTAGCACCAGAAGTAGCAAGTAGAATTCCTGTAAGGACAAATAGAGATGACAGGTATTTTGCCGATAAATATCAAGGCATACCGAAACATGGCTATACAAAGTTGGTAGAAAATATGTTGGACCATCCGAATATATCTATGCTGCTCGGGGTAGATTATTTTGAAATTAGAGACTCACTCAAAACAAAATTGACCGTCTATACGGGACAACTCGATGAGTTTTTTGACTATGCGTATGGAAAACTGGAATATAGATCGTTGAGACTGGAAATAAAGACAATTGATAAGGAATACTACCAACCAGTTGCTGTGGTAAACTACCCAAACGATTATGATTGGACACGGATAACAGAATACAAATACTTCTTGAATGAAAAAAGCGACAAAACTACGGTTTGCTTTGAATATCCACTTGCAAAAGGTGAGTCATATTATATCGTGATGACAGAAGGGAACATGGATAAAAGAGATAAATACATGAAAGAAGTTGAAAGACTTGAAAAGACAGGCGAATATTTGTTCGTAGGACGACTTGCCGAGTACAAATACTACAACATGGACCAGGTGATAGAGGCTTCGATAAGAAAGTTACAAGATTACTCAGACAATATCTGATCTATCACTCTGCCTAAGCTCTGACCATTTGCAAGTTCTTTGGCCAAATTGGATATGTTTGCTTGCCAAATCGCATACTGTTCTGGAGTTATCTCTTTCAGTCTTTCATCGAGCTCAAGCAATGAATCGATGCCAAAACCAATATGTATCGCTCAACAAGTTTGTATATGGCTGCACCCTTCCAAACTATCAACGGAAATCCACTCACGATGTACAATGATGCCTTCTGTGGTGAATTGTACTGTAGGTATTTACCAGTGGTCCCAGAGGGCTGAGAGATGTCTTCACCGTCCCAGACAAGGCCAAAATGTCCATCTTTTGCAGGAAGTTCATCAGGCGGGAAAGCACCCTTTGTCTCCAAAATATTTTCCATAGCTGGGCCATCGTAACCTTTGCCATAAAGGCTGAAAACGTATCTATTAGGATTCATCTCTGCTATTTTTTAAAGGAATGCTGATTTCTATTTACTTAGATTACCTGCATAGGCTATTTTGAATTTTTCGTTTGGTTTTGGGAAATTTCTTGAGCTAAAGTCTACTTTATCTTTAACCAAATAATCAAAAAAACCTAGGACATATGTTCTTCCTTTAAATTTTAGTTCATTTTTCAAGAAATCTACCATTTCCTCTGAATGACAAATGGCATGAGTAAAATTCGAAAATATCATTTTTTCTCTAGCGGTATCTGCCTTTCTTCCAATTCTTAGACTTTCAATATCATGAATCATGATGATCCTTTTTCCATCTTTGAATGCTGACTTGATGAATGGTGATATCAGTACGTCAATCCCCGTACCATTTTGTAAGAATACGTTGCTGTTTTTGAATTTTTTCCTATTTTTGGAAAATACAAGTCCCAACAATTTTGTCAAAGAAAATACCCGTATGTTTCCATTGGAACTGTCTTTGAACAATTCCACGGGTCTAAAATTTCTTCTTTCAAATATTTCTTCAACATCCATCTTCGCCTTTGAAACGGCATTGTAGTTTTTCCAGTAGAAGGCAGAAATATAGTAGTTATTTTTTTCCTTTTCATTCTGTGATTTCATCATTAATCGGCGAG
>DPIB01000007.1 GCA_003522805.1 Fervidobacterium sp.
TCCGTTTCTGGGTCATATTCAACGCCTTAGGAGACGCAATTAAGGGATTCTTACTTCCAAAGGGCACTGTTAGAAAAAGGGTATTATACAAAGGTGAGCAACAGATAAACTTTTCAGATGAAAACATAAGGGAAGCATTACTGGTTGTCTCCTTGTATTTATTATCATTTATAATAGGCTCATTCATACTTATGTGCGATGGTTATAGCGTAGAGGCATCTATGTTCGAGTTTGCATCGGCAATGAATGGGGTAGGCTTAAGTACGGGTGTGACGACGCCTAATATGCATCTTGTCTCACTTTGGAATCTAATAATAGGTATGTTTGCTGGAAGGTTCGAATTTTTGGTGATTATCTATGCACTTGCTCGTGTATTCAGCGATATAAAGAGCTCACTTACAAAGTCAAATAGACCAACTGCAAAGAAATTTAATTAGGTACTTGAGAGGAGAGCGTCTATGAGTAACAAAACAATGATTTACTTGCTAATTTTCGTGGTTGTTGTATTCCTTGTTATAGACATGGTAACTTTGATGATGAACAGGAGTAACTTCACCGTTCAATATTATGATACGGATATATACACAGATTATTCAGAAGCAGCCACGATAACGACGGTTAGTGGTCTTGTATTTAAGAATGAAAAAAAAGAGACAGATTATTTGAACGCATATGAAGAAACATCTGTCCAAACTTTTGAGAAGTATTTTTCCGGGATATCTAAGGAGATAGGTAAGGACATAAGTGTAGTCAACATCGATATGAAAACCAACAAACGCGATAATGTGCTTGAAATAACAGAAACTGTGACACTGAATGGACTTGTCACAAAGAATGACGACGAAGTTTTTAATTTGAGCATGGGAAAAATACAGTTGAACTCCATTGCCCAATCAAATATAAGGGTTCATCTACCAGTGGATGCTGATATTGAAAGTATAGAACCTACTCCAACAAAGATTACCTCTAACATGATAACATGGTCAGGAAAAGATATTGCCAATTTTCCGAACATAAATTTCAAAAGGGGCGAACAGCAGTGAATATTTTTAATTGGTTGATCATCTTTTCCACCATAGGTACTGTCATATTTGCGTGGGCTGTGTTTTTGCTTCAGTCATTCAAGAGCAAGAACGAAAAGAATAGCCTAGATGAGGAAGAAGAAAGGCTTGTGGAATTGATGGGGAAGGTCAGAATATTTGTAGATTCTAAAATGGAGCTGCTGGAAAAGAAAACAGAGGAAGTGAGAAGGCTTTTAAAAGAACTAAACGAACAATACATAACATTCTCCGCACTCCTCATTGATAAGAATTCTGGCAGGACTATCAATAGTACACCAAAAGATGCTTCAAACGTCTCGAATGATGCATCTGACGTGTTCCCGTCACCGGAAAATATAGGAAGTAGACAATTCTATGAACAGGAAGATCAAGAAGTTAAAGAGAAGTCCTTGTCAGAATCAGAACCTGCTAGTCTTGAGGAGAAAATATTTGATATGTTTCTAAATGGTATGGATCCAGTCGAGATTGCAAAGAACATGAAGATTGGAGTTGGTGAAGTCTCACTTATTATAGACCTTATGAAGAGGCAACACAGATAAGTCATTTGCGCAACTGAAATGTTTGCTTGGAGGTGAATTTTATGATAGGTGAACACCCATACGTAAGGTGGGCTATAGAAGTGATAGAAAACTATGTCAGATATAAGCATGTCACAGAACCTCACTCTGACTTGCCAGAGGAGCTTTTCAACATTAAGGCTGGTTCATTTGTGACTTTACATAAAAAAGATGGTTCACTGCGAGGTTGTATCGGGACGTTCATGCCTGTTCGAGAAAACCTTGCTTACGAAATCAGGGACAATGCAATAGCTGCCGCAACTAGAGACCCTAGATTTCCGCCAGTCCAACCTAAAGAATTGGAGGATATAGTCGTAAATGTTGATATTCTCAGTCCGTATGAAGAGGTGAAGAGTATTGAAGAACTCGATCCAAAAAAATACGGGATTATCGTGCAAAAAGGTTGGAAGCGCGGTCTACTACTGCCAGATATAGATGGGGTAGATACTGTAGAAGAACAGTTGAGAATAGCAAAGTTAAAAGCTGGAATCTATGATGACAACTTTGAAGTATTTAAGTTCACTGTTGAGAGATATAGATGAACAGCATAAAGCTAGTGATTAGAACCATCAGGTATATTAACTTTTGACATTTAACGTCATCGAAGAGAAACTGTTTAGCATCATACGTTTGTTACTATCTTTATAAGAAGATTAACGGCACGCTGTGCTTTTGTGCCAGACGAGGGTGATCTTAGTGAGAAACGTCGAGGGTAAGAATAAACTAGATTTCCAAGACATAAAAGACATAGGTATATTATCTTTCGGCACCTTTGGCTTGGGGTTTATTTTCCCTGCCTATAGCTGTTCAGTGCCAAGAATACTATTAAATGCTGGATTCTCAAAGACATCAACGATTTTTCTTATCAATTTTGAACTCTTGTTCCTAATCTTCTTAAATCCAATATCTGAATACGTACTCAATTTAACGAGAAGTGCAATAGGCAGACGTACGCCATATATAATTACTTTTGGCGTTCTAACATCGTTTATGCTCGCGCTACTCCAAAATATAAATCAAGAACGTAGTGGCATCGGACTCATCTTGGTGATACTGGTCATATTGGTCAATTTCTGCCTGTATTTTTATTCGCTTTCACTCTTCGGATTGATAAAGGATAAAAGCGAGCAGACCGATCAAACAAATCAAATCATATTGAGGCTTCAAACTAGACTTTGGTCATTCATTGGAACTTTTTTTTCACTTCTGTATTGTGGTAAATCAACTCATACAGTGAATTCACTACTTCCTGGAGCTGGATTGGTACTTTTAATATCATCGTTGTTAGTTGCCTTTTTCATCGTTGAAGATAAAAAGTATAAAGTCAAGATTTCACCACTTGAAAAGGGCGAATATTCCTTCTCATACGATGCTCTTAAGACTTTGAAAAACCTAAAGCAGAACTCTACTAGAGGTAACATCTTAACCTCACTCATTTTAGGCTTCTTCTACTACTTGGATATACTCATCATTCCATTTGTCGAATCAAAGAATCTAGGCTTTGTCATAGGTGTTCATTTGTTGGCTTCTCATCTAGTCGGTGTATCAATAGGTTATTTGATTAAGCTGTTTCTACAAAGAGGAACATCCGTGGAATGGAAGAAGTCATATGATTATTTCTTCCTGTGTCTGAATGCTTTGCTCTATCTCTTTCTTTATGTTTCGATTTCTTTTGACTACACTATTACATCGTATTTTTTGCTATTCTTGATCGGCACTGGTTGGGGCTTTTTCTTGTCAAGCAGAATTTGTATACTACTTCCCGGTAAGGCTGAGAGAACCATCTTATATGCTTCAGATGATAAAGAAAAGGTAATGCTAATTTCCTTTTGGACTATCATTATAAGTATTATTTTAGGAGTAGTCACCGATATATTTGGTGTTAATGCTCTTTTCTTTATTGCTATAGCTATGACTATCTTGGAACTTATAGGCATTGCATTAAGCGACAAGGCAAAAAGAGATATTGATTCAGCAGAAAAAGGGAGTGGATGATTTGATAAAAAACGGTGATCGAGTGCTTTTCTATGGTGAAGATGAAACTAAATTCCTCGTTAGAATTGAGGCAGGCCAGAAGAAGGGAACACATCTAGGTGTTGTAGATTTTGACCAGATAATCGGTAAGGATTACGGTGATGTAGTTGCTATAGGTAAGAATCAAAAATCTTATTATTTACTTTCACCAACTTACATAGATGATGTGTTTTCCATGAAGCGTAAAACACAAATAATCTATCCGAAGGATTCCAGTTACATACTCATGAAACTTGATATAAAACCTGGCGTAAGAGTCATCGACACAGGTGTTGGAAGTGGTGCCATGTGTGCAGCAATGGCAAGGCTGGTTGGAGAATATGGAAAGGTGTATGCCTACGAAAGGCGCGAGGATTTCTATAATCTAGCCAAAAACAACTTGACAGAGTGGGGTTTGATTGATAATGTTGAGTTGAAGTTGAAAGACATTCTACTTGGTTTTGATCACTCCAATGTCGACGCCGTTCTTCTCGACGTACCTGACCCAGAAAACTATATTTCGAACTGCTGGGAGGCATTAGCAGGTGGCGGAAGATTGGGAATAATCTGTCCTACAACCAATCAGATATCTGCGGTACTTGAAAAGATATATGAACACCCATTCGTAGAAGTACAGGTTTGGGAGTCGATGATGAGACAATACAAACCATTCCCCAGTAGACTACGACCTGTGGACAGAATGGTAGCACATACCACGTTCATGGTATTTGCCAGGAAAGTAAAAGGCTTTTTCAAAACTCCTGATTCCGAAGACAATAGATAATAGAAAGATGAACAATACAACTTTGTAAAATATGAAAGCGAGGTGTGAGGATATGAAAGGAATTTCAAAGAGCTTTTTTTCTTACGTTTTCATTGCATTAGTTGTTGTAGTATCCAGCATTATACTCTCTGGTGCTTCTGATATACAAGTTTTGAACTATATATCGCCGCTGTATGAGACTTTATATAGGATAAACTATGATTACTACGGTATAAAAGAAGTCGATTATAACAAGATAATTGATTCCGCTATAGACGGTATGGTGAAAGGTCTGGGAGATGACTTTAGCTACTACTATCCACCTTCTCAGATGCAAGAACAACAGATAGAAATGGAAGGACAGTATGGAGGATTAGGTATCGAAGTCACATACGACAGTGAGAACAGAGCAGTGAAAGTAGTCAGTCCAATGTATGGTACCCCTGCATGGCAAGCTGGTATGGAAGCAGGTGATCTAATAATAGGCATAGATGATCAGGCCGTTAGCGAAATGGAGTACATGGAAGCTGTTAACAAGATGAGAGGTAAACCAGGAAGCGAGATTAAACTAACTGTGAAAAGAGGTAACGATATACTAGAGATAAAACTTATCAGGGAAGTTATTCAGATAGTGCCTGTAAAGTCAGGTACAACTACCTATAATGGAAAGAAAGTTGGGTATATATTGCTGACGAAATTCAACGAACCAGTACCAGGTGAGATTGAAAAGGCTCTGAGAAAGCTCTACGATGAGAAAATAGATATGCTGATACTTGATCTGCGAAATAACCCCGGAGGGTTGTTAGATGTTGCAATAAAGGTTTCGAATTATTTCCTGGATGGAGGGAAGATCATAGTTTCGGTAAAGGACAGGAATGGTAATATTACCGACAAGTATGTTAGCCAAGGTAATAATTATTCGAATTATCCCAAGGTACCTATGGCAGTACTTGTCAACAACGGCTCTGCATCTGCATCTGAGATAGTTGCTGCTGCTTTAAAAGAAAATGGTAGAGCCATTTTAGTCGGGCAAAACACCTTTGGAAAAGGCTCTGTCCAAAGAGGGTTTCCATTAAGTAACGGTGGCACAGTTTTCTTAACGATTGCTCATTATCTTACGCCGTCTGGTAAAGATATACACAAAGTAGGTATAAAGCCAAACATAGTCGTTGAAGAAACGGCAACCACAAGGAAAGATGAGGCAAAGAGCTACACATTAACAGAGATCGGAGTAGATGTTCAAGATCCAGTTATTAAGGCAGCTATCAACGAACTACTTAAAAAGGTCTCAAAGTAGATCAGTTTCTCCCATATAGATACTTTAAACCATCCCACCATCTATAGAGGTGGGGGATTTTGAGAGAAGTTTGGTCAAACGACCCTTA
>DPIB01000037.1 GCA_003522805.1 Fervidobacterium sp.
CTACATAAATAGAAATAAATTGGACAGGTAGTTGTACCAGGCAGGAGGAATTTATTATGACCAAATCACAGAAAAGAGGGCTATTCGTTGTAGTGACTGTAATCATCGCATGCTGCAGTTCAAACACTACATCGCGCCGGCGGGTTATGCCGAGGTCGTAAACAGCTTGACGAAACTTGATTAGTTTGTTAATGTTCTCTTCGGAAATTGCTTATTGGATTACCACATCTCTACGATTGATCGTTCTTTTTCGGAGAACCTTATGGAAAATACCATCATTGAAGTAAAACATGTAACGAAGTCGTTGGGAGGACGCACCGTCTTATCAGATATCAACTTCCAGGTTCCAAATGGATCAGTATTTGGGATCTTGGGACCGAATGGATCAGGGAAAACCACTTTATTACGCATCTTGTTAGGCTTGATTGTGCACGATACTGGTGATGTTAAGGTGTTGGGGCAGAATCCATTAAGCATGTCCAGAGAGGATAAAAATGGGATTGGTTTCGTTCTAGAAGATCATGGGTTAAATGAAAGACTTACTGCTTACCAAAATATCGATTTCTTCGCTCAGGTTTATGGATTAGCGAAAGAAAAGCGCAGAGACCGGATTCTTGAAATGCTCGATAAAGTGGACTTGTCTTCATACATAAAGAAACCAGTAGGTACTTTTTCCAAAGGGATGAAACAACGACTATCGCTCGCCAGAGCCTTGATACACGAGCCAAGGATTTTATTCCTGGACGAACCGACATCTAATCTTGACCCAGAGGGAACTGTCTATATCAGAAATCTGATCCTCAGATTGTCAAGAGAGGCGGGAATTACAATTTATATCAATTCGCATGACCTGGATGAAGTGGAACGGATCTGCTCCAGGATAGTGATCATGAAACATGGGAATATTATGCTCCAGGGGGTAATTGCTGATTTGTTAAGGCAAAACAATCAAACAACTCTTGAAGTTAAGTTGGAAGAAAATGAATCTTTTCCAGAATTAGAGAATCTATTAAGTTCTTTATCCTATGTCTCTAATTTTAAGATAGAAAAAGAGGTTGCCTTCATCGAGTTGAACGACGATTCTTCACGGCTCCTCCTTTTTAATGCACTTACGCAAAATTCTATCCCAATTAAAGAGATTACCCAAATTAAAAACAGCCTAGAGGACCTGTATATTTCAATTGTAAAGGAGGAGGAACATCATGAGGTTCAATGATATTGTCGCCGTAGCAAAAAGAGAATTGCTGGTGATTACTAATTATAAGTTTTTATTTCTCTTTACTTATCTCGTATCATTTTATGTCGGCACATATTTATCCATGGCGTACACAAACCTGATCCCTGACCCGCAAATCAGAATTGATACATACCTGGCTTTCTTTTTCCTGTCAACGGAAATAGTATTCAGTTGGGTTTTGTCAACTTTACAAGTCCAGGATTATATGCGGCAAAGATGTATGGAGACAATTTTAGCAACACCTTTATCTTTAACTTCAATCTTATTGGGGAAATCTCTGGCAATTTTTATTCTCAGTTACATTCCTTCTTTATTCTGTGTAATCATTGTTTTTCTTCAGGCAAATTGGCCATTGGGATTGGCAACTCTTATTCTTCCTTCAAGTCCCGGGTGGATTCTCTTTTTCATATCTCCAGTTCTGTTATTTGGAACAATCTGTATAAACACATTGTTGTTAATGTATTTGAATCATTCTATGGGTAGCCTGATCGTAAACTTTAGCGTTTATCTTCTCATATTTCGTGCAGGTGCTCATTCTTCTTCTGGCATAAGTCCCGCCGTTTTGGGCGGTTATATTATGGGTTTATTATGTGTTTTTTTGTTATCGTATATCGGCTTAAAGTTCTTGAGAAAGGAAAGAATCGTGTTGGCACTTTGATACGCTTATAGCGATTTTTTCTATTACGTGGTCGTCCTTAGCAAATTTGATAAGGTTTAATAACAAAATTCATAAAGAACAATTCGCTTAGATGAATGTATTGAGGAATCAGTTTTTCAAAAACCGAACCATAACTATCGCCATGGCGTTACTGGCAGCGTTAGTCATGGTCACTCCCGTAATGGCAAACAGTAGCGACTCGTATTTTCTCGCCTATTACGATGGCCGAGTAGTGAATGGTCACGACAATGGGGTCTTTCACCAGATGAATGCCGGGCATTTAACCGTCGCTGGAACCCTTGAAACAACTGCAATATATGGATCACCTAATGGAAACCAAGGATGGACTTTCGAAGCCTGGAAAGATACCCTTATACATCAAAAAATGTGCGCAGTTGGAAAAGTCGCTGCTCCTGCAGGTTGGGGGGACACAGTCTCTTTTAGTTACAGATGCGCTAACGTTACATCGGGAAGCTACTTTATGAAAATTTGGAGAACAGAAACGGATAATCGTGAAGTAGAAGGGTCGGGTACACTAAGTACACCGTAAAAAGTATCTCATTTCTCGTGGGCCGAGAGCACAATCGGCCCACGAGAATCCTTATTTAGAGGATCAAAAATGTATATCTACACTGACAATCTAGGTATTCCATTATTCCCTTTAGTATCATTAGTGTTTATTGTAATTCTATTTACCCAATGGAGACGAAAGCATAATTTGCCTTACATTTTTTTCTTATCTCTGTTTGGTGTGTACTTGATGTACGGAATTGATAAAGTATTTTTTCCCATAGAAATAAGTGGATCATTCTCGGATGCAATGAGGAATTTACAGATATTGTCTTCTGTAAATTTTGTGCCGTTCTATTTTGGTCAATTTGGGTTGACCGCGGGTGGATTAAGATTCTTAGTTTACAACATTCTCCTGACTTTACCCTTTGGATTTGGCATAAATTTTTTAACAAGAATGAATGTCAAAAAAATAATTAGTGTTTCTATTTTCCTTGGATTAGGACTTGAGATAGCGCAACTTCTCCTGTCTCTTGCATTAAGATACCCTTACCGTGTAGTAGATATTAACGATGCAATATTTAACGCATTTGGAGTTTTATTGGGTTATGGCTTATTCAAGTTGTTTGCATGGTTATACTTGTTGATAGCAGGACAAGACACAAATAACAAAGACACATTGTCATTATATTTCTGTGAAGTAGTCCATCAAAAAATAGGGGAAGAAGGCATTGATAATTTTGCGCTGAATTCCAAAGTTTAGCTCAACCTCTCACAAGATTTGGTTTAGGAAGACACAGCTAATTTTCAAGAAGATTACAGATACCAACAAAATGGGTATTCCTGGCAGTCGGTGAAAATTAATTTTCTTTTCCCGAATCGCTGACACCAAACCTAAGCGCAAAACCACGATAAGATGAGCTGCTAGAAATGCAAAGATAAAAATTTCACTGGGCCATATCAGGCAAACGGTAATTGCACTCACGGCATCCGCACCACCCCACCACTTCAATTCCCAGGCAACCCAAAAGCCTATGATTGTCAGAGCTGAAAGCGGTGAAGATTGAATTGAGAGGAATGCTCCCAAAAACAGCAATGGGAGCCAAGTGATTACTCGGCTTAACTCCTCCCAGCGAAATGCTTGAGATATCCTATCCCGTTCACTAACAGCTGCAACTAGAGCAGCAAGTAGGACTAATGTCCAATCTCCCTGCCAGATCTGATAAAGACCTGCGCCAATGAGAGGAATAACCACCCATGCGCTGTGAGGTATTTCACTTTTTCGAATATCGAACCAAGA
>DPIB01000011.1 GCA_003522805.1 Fervidobacterium sp.
AGATGGTAAGATATCAAGAAACATGGCAAAAGAAGTTTTTCAAGAGAGTGCCTTGAGTAGAAAGATGCCTGCAGAAATCGTTAAGGAAAAGGGACTGGAACAAGTTGATGATAGCAAACTTATTGAAGAAATTGCTAAGAAAGTCATAGAGAATCATCCTAAAGAAGTTGAAACTTTTAGAAGTGGTAAAGAAGGTTTATTTGGGTTTTTCGTTGGTCAAGTGATGAAAGAGACCAGAGGAAAGGCTAATCCAAAAGTTGTGAACGAAATACTGGACAAACTTCTGAGAGGATCTTAAACATCATACAAACATCTGGGAGAACATTGGATAGAGATTGAAGGGGTGGGAGTCATACTATGCAAAAAGTGAGATTTTCGAAATTGGCAATCTTTGTGATTATTACATCTGTCATATCTTTATTTGGAATTGATTTGGAAGCATTGTCCCCAAGTGTTCAAGGTATATATAACTCTTTTTCTATCAACGTTTGGAATCTATCTCTTGTCTACGAAGATTCAAATCTGGCAGCTGGATTAAGATTTTACGACGAAAATCTGAGGAGTGAATCGTACAAGCTTGGTTTCATAACTATGAAAAGGCCGATTGACAAGAGTTACTTTGATGTACTTGCCTTCGTTGGATGGACTAATGGAGTTATACTAACACTGGGTTATGAAAGTTATTCGATTCCGACAACCGGTTTTGAGAGAACGTATTACTTCTCCACCAATCAAGTGATAACGACAGATTACTCGAAAGTTTGGTTCGCACTTCCCAGTATTCCGATTGGTGGGGGAACAGTAGGTCCATTCTCATTGAATTATGAAGGTTTCTCGTTAAGCAAAATCGACGTGACTGGTCCTAGTATAGACTTAAAAAGAGGATTTGCTAACATCGATGCATTGCAATTAAGCTTCATACAGCTTGGAAGTATATACTCTTTAGGCTTTTTCGTGTTTCCAGATAAATCGTTAGAACAAGGTGCAACAATTAACTTAGGCTGGGATTTTGATGAAGGTAAAGTAGTTGGTATACTTGGTGGGAGGGTGTTTATAGGTTTTGAGGATTTTAGATTCTTCTTCTCTGCGTACGGAACTTATATTCCAAGTTCATCGGCCATAAAATATGGTGTTTGGATGAGATTCCTATCGCCAATACAGGGAGATTTGATCGTCCAGAATTCGTCAGCATACTTCAAAATCAAACTTTCAGAATAACAATTTCTCAAGTGAGTCTAACGGAAAGAAGTGCTATCAAGTAATCAAATGCAAATTGAGTCCCAGAGAATTTATTATGAAACTGTCAATTGGAGCTGAAAAAGTTGATTAATTCGGAATTTGGAAGAAGCCTAGAAAGAGCAAATCTTGGTGTATATATCCACATCCCATTTTGTAAGAGTAGATGTATATATTGTGATTTTATAAGCTATGTAGAAAATGATTTTGACCAGTATACAAATTATCTCATGAAGGAAATTGGGCTCTATAATGAACATCTTTTGCAAGGTATTAATACGATATACATCGGCGGTGGAACGCCTAGCATATTTCCTCAGAAAAATCTCTCAGCTATAGTGCAGGGTATCTTGAAGTACACAAAGAACTTGCAAGAATTCACAATAGAAGTTAATCCAGACTCTTTTAGTATCGAACTTGCCCAATTCTATAAATCATTGAATGTTGATAGACTGAGTATGGGATTACAAAGCACAGATGATGATGTTTTGAAGAGATCTGGGAGATTATACGATTACGAGACTTTTATCAGGAAATATGATATAGCTCGTAGATATTTTGATGTTGTTAACGTGGACTTTATCGTGGGGTTACCGGGTGAATCATGGAAGACGATACAAAAAGATGTAGAGTTTGTAAGTCATTTTATGCCTGAGCATATATCTGTCTACATGATAGAGGTACACGATGAATCAGAGGCAAAGGATTTCTTGAAAAAACCGGACGAACAGACATTTCTAAGGTACGATGAATTCCTGAAGGCAATGAAAGGATTAGGGTATGATAGATATGAAATATCGAATTTCGCATTGAACAACAAGTACTGTAAACATAATCTAAAATACTGGTTCAACACAGATTATATAGGGCTTGGTGTATCGGCAGGGGGTCACTTAGGGTTATTAAGGTATAATAATTGTGGTGAATTATATGATTACTATTTAGCAATTTCTGAGAACAAATTTCCACGCCTTTACGAAGTGATCAACACATCTGAAAGGGAAGCGTTGGAAACTTTGTTTATGGGACTACGTACAAAATGGGGAATAGATATCGAAGACATAAAGCAAAGAACAGGTATCGATGTCTCGAATGTTGTGGACATACTTAAGGAGAGATTTAAGTTTTTTGATGGTAGTAAGCTGAATGATGAAGGTATGGACTTCAGCAATCTTTTTTTTGTAACGCTATTAAGTGTTTGGGAGGAGTACTTCAATGAGGAGTGAAATAATCGTCACGATTGTTTGTTACATGCTCCTGTTTGTTGTTGGAGCAATAGCAATGTACAGTTTAGATATTGCAAAAGAGCAAGTGCTTGGTGTTTCTAGCAATTTCTTTCAAAAGCATATAATAAATATATCCGTGAGTTTTATCATGTTCCTAGTTGCCATGAATATACCTTTCAGTTTTTATGAGAAACATGTCACTTGGCTCTATGCCCTTGGTATCATCTTATTAGGATTAGTCTTTGTATTCCCTCCCATAAATGGTGCACATAGATGGATTACGGTAGGAAGTTTTACCCTTCAAGCCTCCGAATTTACAAAGATCATACTCATACTGTATTTATCGATATATGTGAAGAACAAAGAAAATGTGATGAACACGTTTTGGAAAGGATTTGCATTTCCTCTCATGATTTCACTAGTTTATTTTGTCCTAATTTTTTTTGAACCGAATCTCAGCACAGCATTACTTACACTGATGATAGCAGTCATAACGTTATACTATGGTGGTGCCAAACTGATCTACTTCTTGTTGTCGCTTTTTGCCGGTATAGTTGGTTTAGTGGTTGCTTCAACTTTCGGTTTTTTGCACACCTATCAACTTGGCAGACTAAGGTATTTTTTTGGAGGTGCTATAGCACCACAAGTTGATATAGCTTTGAGGACAATGAAGAACTCAGGTATAACCGGTTCAGGTGTGGGTAGTGGTTGGTTGAAGGTCTATGTTCCTGAAGCTGAAAGTGATTTTGTTCTAGCAGTCATTGGTGAAGATTGGGGCTTCTTTGGTATCATTTTCGTACTTTTGGCTTATTTGTTCCTTACGTACTCTCTGATGCGTATGGCAAGGCACATTGAAGATACAGCATTAAGAGTCTTTACATGGGGTTACGCTACAGTTATACTCTTGCATATGACCATAAACCTTGGAGTATTTGCGGGCTTCTTGCCGGTAACAGGTGTTCCACTGCCATTTGTAAGTACCGGCGGTAGCTCTATGATGGCGTTATTGACAGGTTTTGGCATAATCTTATCTGGATTGCTGAACAAAGGCAAAGGTGGGGTTAGTAATAGGGCAAACGATGTCGTAGGGAAAGAAGAAAATGCAGATTAACTACCTACCGTCTATAGATGCGAAGGTTTGTCAAAGTCTTAGTTGGCTACTCTCAGCAAGGGTCGTAAGACCATCGGCTACGTTAAACAGGTCATGACACCTTCGAGTACTGCATCTAGTTACTATACGATACAACTTACATGCACCCAGCCTGTGAATGTTGGGATTGACATAATTGACAAGGTAGATGAGTACGAGGGTATGAGGGGTATAATATCTGGGTTAAAGAGCAGTGGATATTTCTCTATAAAGGACACTTGAATGGGAAAAGATAGATGATAGTACAAGTTAGAAAAGTCAAAAACTCTGATGTTTGAAAAGAGGGAGAAAGACATTCCTCTCCGCGTAGAAGGAGGAGCCTCCTGTGCTCGATTTGATGAAGAATAACACGCCCAGGAAAATAAGAATTGCCGCGGCAGGTGGGGTAACAGGTGGACATCTCTACCCAAATCTTGCCGTCCTCGAAGAATTTCAAAGACGCTTTGAAGTTGAAGTTCTATATTTCTGTGTTACCGGCAAGTTGGAAGAAAAGATACTCCCGAAGGTACATCCAGAGTACAAGAGGTATTCGTTACAAGTTAAAGGTTTGAAAAGACCTATTTTTCATCCCGAAAATGTTATACGTATAAAGAACTTAATAGGAAATTCAAGAATCATAGAAAGGGAGCTAAGAACATTTAAACCAGATTTGGTATATGTTTCAGGAGGATACGTGAGTTACCCTGTTGCAAGGGCTTCAAACAAAATCGGGATACCTGTATTTGTCCAGGAGCAAAACACGATCCCGGGAAAGGCGAACATCACCATCTCCAAATTTGCAAAGAAAGTATTTGTAACGTTTGAAGAATGTCTCAAGTATTTTCCGAAAGAAGTACATCACAAAATACAGATTACAGGGAATCCGATATGGAGTAAGGAAGGAAGGATAGAACTCAAACATCCAGTAGTTCTGATCATTGGTGGAAGTGGTGGAAGTGAGTTTTTGAACAAGATTGCTTTAGAGATTGCAAAAGAGATGTCTGACGTGAATTTTATCCTATCCACGGGTGGAAAGAATATCGGTACGGATATTCCACCAAATGTCGAATTAAGAGACTACATAGACAACATGTATGCTTACTGGCGAAGCGTTGATGTTGCCATAACTCGGGGGGGCGCAACAACCATTTCTGAGCTCATCCATTTCAATGTCCCATCAGTTATTGTTCCCTGGGAGGGTGCAACCGAAGGACATCAAGTCATAAATGCCAAGATGATAGAAAATGAAGGACTAGGTATGATGATGAGAGAACAGGATTACTCTAAAAAGTGGCTCATAGAAACACTGTATAAATTGATCAAAAACGGGAGAAAATTTGAGGAACGTGAGAACCCGGCTAAGAGAATTACGGATGTAATAATTGAGGAAATAGGAATAGAGTAAATTGGGAAGAACTTGATCAACAAGAATTGAAAGAGTACAGGAGGTTTAGTTGATGATATTCGAAGATACTTCTCAAAATTCATTTCAAGACTCCCATAGCGAGGCAGAAAAGATTCATTTTATAGGCATTGGTGGGATTGGCATGAGTGCTCAAGCTATGTATGAACATTTTCACGGTAAAAGAGTAACCGGCAGTGACCCTTATAGTTCAGAAAGAGCAATCTACTTAGAGAACATCGGGATAAAGGTTTTCAGAACTCACGATGAAAGTAACGTCTATAGTGTGGATGAAGTGATAATAACTCCAGCAATTT
>DPIB01000167.1 GCA_003522805.1 Fervidobacterium sp.
TATTCGATAATAGGACAGGGACAGATAGATAAGATAGTTTCCGCAACACCTGAAGCATTGAGAATAATGATAGAAGAAGTTGCTGGGATTGGAATTTATAGAGAAAAGAAAAGAGAGGCACTGTCGAAGCTAGATATTACTCAGGCCAATTTAGATAGAGTTAGTGATGTGCTCTTCGAAGTGGATAAGAACAGAAAATCTCTCTATTTAAAGGCAAAAAGAGCAGAGAGGTATATCGAATATTCTACCGAATTGGAAGGATTGAAAAAAGACTTCTATGGTGGTGTTTACAAAATAGAGAGTCAAAAGTTAACCGATATGGGGAATTACTTTGAAGACCTCAATCGTACACTCAAAGAAAAGCTCAAATCTTTGGCACAGCTTGAGATGAATTGGTCTTCCTTAAAGGAAGAGTTTAACCAAATCGATGCTGAAATGGAAAACTATACAAAAACATTGGAAGAATTCAAAACAAGAGAAAATCAGCTACTCGAAATAAAAGAGAAATTCACGAGAAAGCTAAATGAGCTTGAAAGTAAGTATATAGAGGTAACGACAAGAATAGATATGCTAAGCGATGAATCAAACTCTTTGAAAAACAGATATGATGAAATAAAATTGATACTATCCAAAGTGAACGAAGAACTATCAGAAAAAGAAAGAACATTGTCAGAACTAGAAGCAGAAAAGCAATCGATTTACACTCAGTACTCAGAACAAGAAAAAGAAATCCTGAAAAAGAAACAAGAATATGGAGAGACTGAAAAGGCAATTAGCAAAATACAAAACGAAATAACGAGATTGAACGAGAATAATCAAGATGTGAAACGGCGCGTCGAGATGATTCAAAGCCAACGAAACCAGAAAGAAGAGAGAAAAAGCGAACTCGAATCAGAGATAAATGACCTCGAAAAACACCTTTTAGAGATCGTTGAAAAGGAGAACGAACTTGTTAAGGAACTAGCGACCATAAAGGCGATACTAGAGGAATATACGCAACAAAAAAGTCTGAAGAATTCAGAATTCGAACAACTTGTAAAGAGAGAAAAGGAGATAAAGGCGGAGATAGATGTTATAAAGCGCCAAATAACGGACTACCAAGGCTTTGGACATGCCGTGAGAAAGATATTTGAAAACAAAGATACGTTTAGTGGATTGATAGATGTCGTTGCCAATTTGATAGATTTTGATAAGTCACTCTCAACAGCATACGAAATATTGCTCGGAGGTACTGTACAACATATAGTTGTATCAAGTGCAGAAGATGGTAAACAGATCATAGAATTTTTGAAGGCTGGAGAATACGGGCGAGCTACGTTTATCCCTCTCGATCTTATCGATGCAACTTTCTCACCCATTCCAGGTATAGAAAACGAGGCTGGATTTGTTGGATATGCCACCAAATTGATTTCTGTACCAAGGGAATATGATCTGCTGCCTGCATATCTTTTTGGTAATGATATAATTGTGGACAATATAGATCATGCAATAGATTTGAAAAAGAAATATAACATCAGATCAAGGATAGTGACAATCGACGGGGAATTGATATCTGGGAAGGGTGCGATGAGTGGTGGCAGATCAAAGGAAGATTATTCGAATTCACTTATTGCACGAAGGGTTAAGCTGAAAACTTTAGAGGAAGAGATCAAAGATGTTGAGCAGTGTAAAGTTGCAATCGAGATCGAAATCAATAACATATCAAAAGAGATAAAACAGTTCCAAGAAAACATGGATCTTATAAGAGAAGAACTGGCAAATATTTCTGGTAGATCACTTTCTTCGAAACGAGTTTTGGAAGAACTGCAGAAATCCTTAAGAGAAATAACAAGTGAACTGTCTGAATTTGTCAAACTAGAAGCAGAGTACATTGGAAAGTACGAAGGAAACGTAGCACGGCTTGAAGTTCTTGATCAACAAGCAAAAGAATATGAAGAAAAGAGAAAGATTCTACAAATCGATGTCAGCGAGTTTTCAAAAGAACTTGACAAGCACAGGAAGAAATTGGAAGAACTGAACGAATCAATAGCAACATATCGTGCAGAGCTCAAGAGCCTATCAGAAAGAAGATTACAGTACAATGCAGAAAACGACAGGATTAGTATTCGAATAAACGAAATCACCGAAGAAATAGCAGATTCTAAAGCTACTATCTCGCATCTTGAAGAAGAAATAGATAGTACAAGAAGATTCTTAATCGAGAATGCGAGGGAACTTGAGACTCTGAAAAACACTTCTCAGGATGTGTTTGCGGGAATAAGGGAAAGAAAAAGTGGTAAAGAAGGGAAACTGCATCAACTACAATTGATAGAAGACCAGATAAGCTCACACAAATCTGATATAGAATCAATAAGGGAGAGGATCCATGAGACAGATTTGAGGCTTCAAGAAATTAGATTCAGAATATCAAACATTCCAGAAGAATATCGAATACCTGTTGATATAGAACAAGAAAGGCTTGATGAATTTGATGAGAAAATAAAAGAACTTGAAAACAAAATCAGAATGTTAGGCTCTGTTGATATCGATGCGATGGATGAATACAGAAAGGTTGAGGAGGAGTACAGCGAACTGATAAAGCAGAAACTGGACCTTGAAGATGCCAGAAAGAAACTAGAGGAATTGATAGAACAGACTGATGTGCAAGCACGAGAACAGTTCATGAAAACTTTCAACCAGATCAACAGTTCCTTCAAGGGATATATAGAAAATTTATTCTACGGTGGAACAGGTGGAATGCGACTGATGGAAAATGAAGATATACTTGAATCTGGGATAGAAATAACTATCTCAAAAGCCGGTAAGAAAGTGCAAAGATTGCAACTACTTTCTGGTGGAGAAAAGGCACTTGTTGGTATAGCACTGATCATGTCAATACTTCAAGCAAATAAAGGTGTCTTCTATGTTCTAGATGAAGTTGATGCGCCTTTGGACGATTATAACTCTGAGAAATTTCGTAGATTGCTTGAGCAAGAGAATTCGCAGTTTATAGTCATTACTCACAACAAGTTGATTATGGAGGCTGGAGATATAGTCCATGGAGTTACTATGGTGGATGGCATATCTAAAATCATTCAAGTAAAAATGGAGGAGATAACAGTATGAGATACCTATACTTTTTACAGCAGTTTTTTGACAGACTTCCCGCACCTGCTTTTATAAAGGACAACAGAGGACGATATATGTGGGTAAACAAAGAGTTTGAGAACGCCATAGGGCTTACAGAAGAAAAGATAATAGGAAAATTCGAATCAGTGATTTTGAACGACGAATCTGTGGAAGAATTGGATAGGAAAGTGATGAGATCAAGAAAGAACCAGGTACATGAAAGCATGATAAATGGAAGGTATTACACTATCCATAGAATGCCAATAAGACTTGGAACTGGCAGTTATGGGGTTGCAGGCATCATGTATGATATGACAGAAAAGATCTTGGAACAAACCCTCTATCAAATGCAGTCTTCTGTAGAGAAGATAATTATCGATTCTTTATCTGAAACAAACACCGATACTTTGGAATTCATGAAGAGTATGTTAAGAGGATTCAACGAGCAGTACCCAGAGGTCAATGTGATACTCCTAAAAGGTGATACTCATATCATGGGCGATGCTGAGCCAAAACTAATAGAGAAAGTCAACAATATAGATGAGATCAAGACATTTAGCTTTGAGAAGAAAACATATCAGGTTATTCCAGTGGAGAATTATAAATTCGTTGTTTGTGTTCCAGCACAGTATGTGAGCATATCGAAAGCACTCTCAACGTTCCTGAGTTCACAAGTACTAGCGGCAATAAAAATCATCGAAAAGCAACGAGCACATGAAGAATTCGGTGAAAAACTTGAAGCAATCATCAGAATGATTAGGTTGTGGGAGAGTAGCCCTTCACTGGATAGTTATTTAGAGTCTATGCTCTCCGAACTAGTGAAAATCATTCCCGAAGCTCAGAGAGCTTCGGTATGGGTACTTGACGGTAAGAATTATCGAAACGTTGCTGTTTACAATTACGGCAAAGAAGTAAAAAATGCGAAAATAAAAGCAACGGAGGATAGCTACTGTCCAAGTATAGGTGAAAACAATATTGCGGAATTAACTGAAGCCTACAAGGCAAACTTACAAAGCCCGCATAAGGACATTTGGAAACGTGCTGGTGTAACCGATCCGAATTTCTTACCATTGGTTGGCAGCGTAAAGATCGGTGAGAAAAACCTTGTCATAATATCCCTTGACAATTTTGAAGGAAAGCATTTTTCGGAATCAAGTAAGAAGATTCTGCAGGTGCTCGTAGATTTGCTGTCAGTTTTCCTTGCAAATAAGCAAATAAAACAAACGAGAAACAATCAGTGAACTCAGAGTAGAGGGATGAGATTGTGACATTTCGTCTCGAGAAGCTACTTAGTCTAAGGCAGAAAGAAGAAGAGGCAATAAAACTAGAACTTAATAGAGTGAGGGCTCGTATCAGAGAAATAGAAGCACTGATAGAAGAGGCAACTGTATCTAAAAACGAAACTGAAAAAGAGTTGCGCATAGGTGTTCAAACTGGAGCACAATTAGGTTTTTTAGTCTATATTGTTGATATGTACCAGAATTATATTGCACAGCTGAATGCGAAAATGAGCAAGCTAAGGGAGGAAGAAGAAGATATCCTGAGGCAGTATCTTGAAAAGAGAACTGAACGCAAGAGTTTTGAGAAATTGAAGGAGCGTTTTGTTGTAAATCAACAAAAAGAAGAAGATAGAAGAGACAGAAAGATAATTGACGAAGTTGCTCTGCAGAAATACACGCAACAGACTGAAGAAAGGGGAAAAATTTAAGTGTTTCAGCTATCAAAATTAATAGGTGCATTTGTCACATTTCCGGGCTTAGTAGTGACACTATTTCTTATATTAGCCTTAGTATTCCTGATTAGACGAAAAAAAGAATGGAAGCTTTTTTTACTATTCTCTACACTTTTCTATATGTTCTCTTCAAGCTGGTTTGTGTACATTGTTTCGAAGACATTATTTGTACAAAATACTCGAGATGCGGGGTTGTATATAGTTGTACTTGGTGGTGGGGTGGACCAATTCGGTGACCAGACAGAAATTGGTGCCCATACTTTGAGAAGACTATACAAGGGCATTCAGCTTTACAGGCATAACAAACGGAAAATAGTCGTCACAGGCGGAGTTATTTCAAAAGGTGTTTCAGAAGCGATAGTTATGAAAGATGTTCTGGTTACGTTCGGTATTCCGGAAGAGGACATAATAGTTGAAGAAAGGGCACGAAACACGGATGAAAATGCAAAATATGTCAAAGAACTCTTGGGTGATATACCTGTCACAATAGTTACCAGTTCACTCCATATGAAACGTTCAATATTAAGTTTCAAGAAGAGGTTTTCTAAAGTTTACAATGTTCAGTGTGATGTACCTATCGATTTCAGAAATTCATATCTCGATTACCTACCAAGCTCAGGTGCTTTCTATACATTTTGCAATGTTACTCATGAAATTGTTGGACTTCTGAAATACTCATTTTGAGGCGTGGGGCTTGTATCACTGTATCAAATTATAGAAAGGGAGTGGAGAAATGTTCCCCTTGTATGACACGATACCAACTATACGAAAGCCTTACATGAACTATGTAATCATAATATCAAACGTGGCAGTTTTTCTCTATGAATTGATGCTTTCTTCGTCCGATATTTTGTTAGAAGAATTTTTCTACACGTACGGATTTGTACCCAGTAAAATGTTTTCTGCATTCCCATTCCTTGCAATCATTACACACATGTTTATCCATGGCAGTTGGTTCCATATAATCGGAAACATGTGGTTCCTAAAGATATTTGGTGATAATATTGAAGATGTGATGGGACATTTCAAATACTTCATTTTTTACATCACTGGTGGTATCTTTGCCCTGTTTTTTCACGTTATATTCAACCCACTTTCTCCATACCCTCTTGTAGGTGCATCCGGTGCGATTTCTGCAGTTATGGGGGCCTATTTTGTTCTCTTTTATTATTCTCACATAGTCTCACTAATTTTTCTTATTTTTCCATTTATTGTTGAGATTCCAGCGTTGGTTTATCTTTTTTACTGGTTTATCATTCAAGTACTGAACGGCTTAGTATCTAACTTTGCAGGTTCTGAAGTTGCTTACTGGGCACACGCAG
>DPIB01000072.1 GCA_003522805.1 Fervidobacterium sp.
ACATGTTAGTAGTTCCTTCTCTTTTTCACTTTTGCCTATAGGATTGCAAATATTTTTCTCGCAATTTTATGGCATGCTCATGGGGGATTGTGGACATACTACCAAGTTTCAATGATTCGATGCAAATCTGTGCCGTTTTTTCTGCTACTTGTGTAGCAACAAAGGCTTCCTGTAAATTTACTCCTACAGTTACAAGGCCATGATTTTTCAGAAAGGCGCAGTGATTGTTAGAAAGTGCTCTTACTGCATTTTGTGCGAGTTCAATAGTCCCAGGTAATGCGTATTCACTTACATACAAAGTCTCACCAAGTATCATTACAGCATCTTCAACGATCGGTGGAATGGAAGAAAGCGTTATGGAGACAACTGTGGAATAGATTGGATGTGTATGCAGAATTGCCTTTACATCGTTTCTTGATTCATATATTTTGACATGCAAAGCGGTTTCAGATGAAGGTTTGTTTTTGGCATATACAATGTCACCGTTTCTTTTCAAGATACATATATCCTCACGCTTCAATTTATCGTAAGGTTGTCCAGAAGGGGTTATGTAGATGTGTTCTCCTTTAAGTACGCTTATATTTCCCCAAGTTCCTTTTGTGAAACCCTCGCTAGAAATACGTTGGGCATATGCTATTATCTCATCAGCAACTAAAGAGTCTAAACCTTGCTGCATAATGTCAGAATTATCCATAGAGAACTCCCCCATTTTGCTTCCATCTTATAGCATAGATTAAGTATATATAAGGTTATTCTATTCTGTGAACACCATCACTGGTTTCAACGTCTATAACTTTCAGTTCTATATTGTACTTCATGTCATATTTTTTTGAGATTTCATATATTACTTTCTCAAATTCAGAATTAGCTAAGACAATTACACATCCGCCAAAGCCTGCACCAACTATCCTTGCACCATATACATTCGAACTCTTTTCAAGTTCACCTATTATGAAATCGATCTCAGGACAAGAGACCTCGTAATTGTCTCTCAAACTGTAGTGAGATTCATATAGATACTTTCCCACAAGTCTAAAGTTGTCTGTTTCAAGCGCTGATAGCGTTTTGAGTACTCTAGTATTCTCTGTTATTACATGAAGGGCTCTTTTCCTGAGTATCTCATCAGAAATCCTTTCAACATCTTCTATCGATACGTTTCTAAAAGACTTTTGTCCCATAGCATTGAGAACATCTTCGCATTCTTTTCTTCGTTTGTTGTATTCTGAATTCCCGAGCTCGTGTTTCACACCGGAATCTATGAGATATATTCTCACATTTTCAAGATTCAAAGGGACGTATTTGTATTCCTTGGTCATTGTGTCTATGAAAAGAGCATTGTTCTCTTTCGACAGTGCAACCGTGTACTGATCCATGATTCCACATCTTACACCAACGAATTCAACTTCACAGCTATGTGCAATGTTTGCAAGTTCTTCCATAGAAATATCATAGCCCATCATCTGACATATAGCGTACCCTACACCAACCTCCAGAGCAGCAGAACTCGATAATCCGGCACCCATAGGCAAGTCTGAGTTTATTCTCATATTGAATGGTTTCACATCGTATCCTCTTTCTTTAAGTTTCACGATTATACCTATCACGTAGTCCGCCCAAGAATCTGTACGGTTGAAGTGCTCAAAAGCTATACCCTTCTTCGTTTGTTCGGAAAAAACCCTAAACGATTTTGAAGGTTCGATTTCTATCTTTACATATCTTTTGATAGCGAAAGGTAGAACGTATCCATCATTGTAGTCCGTATGCTCGCCTATTAAATTAGCTCGTCCTGGTGAATAAACGACTATCTTCTCACTCATACCATTCATATGACAACCTCCACACTTCTAAGCTCTGCTGCAGCTTCCTCAGGAAGCTTTGGATTAATAAACGCCCAAGTTCCCGTCTCGACGCTAGCCATCCATTTGATCTTGTTCTTGTCCCTTTTTACAGGATTGAACTCTATGTGAAAATGAAATGCATGGTCATAACGTACGTCATTTACAGGCGACTGGAATAACATCATCATGTACGGGAACGATTGTTGAAAGAGCAAGTCATACTTCATTGTAACAATTTTTAACGCTTTTGACAATAGGCTTCTCTCAGAGTTGTTCATTTCAACCAAGCTACTTATATGCCTTTTTGGATACACGTGGACTTCATATGGCCATCTTGCATAGAAAGGTACGAACGCTATGAAACCTTCATTCTCATATATAAGCCTTTCATTAGTTGCTAATTCATTTTCTACTACATCACAGATAGCACAACGTTTGTTTTCATCGTAGTACTTCGTCAATGATTGCATCTTTGCATCAATTCGCTTTGGTAGAAATGGAAATGCATACAATTGACCGTGAGGATGTGAAAGAGTCGCGCCTACTTCAGCTCCCCTGTTCTCAAATATAAATATGTATTTTATAGCTGGTTGTAATGATAACTCAAGGTACCTATCTACCCACATTTTTATGAGCTTTTCTATTTGGTAGGTCGGCATCAAACTCATCGCACTGTTATGTTCAACCGTGTACACGACTACCTCACACTTGCCGTTGGCTCTCGCCCTCTTATATAAGCGGCTATCTGATTCAACCTCAGGCGCATCGACTTTCATGGAAGGAAATCTATTGTCAAAGGAAGCCAAATCATATGGGATCGAAAATTCATCCCCACCAACGCATAATGGGCAAGAAGTTGTAGGATTTGTAGGCCTTTGTTGAGTAAATGCAGAGACCATTACCCATTCATCGGTTAGTACGTTATATCTTCTCTCCATCATATTATTAACCCACTCCCTTAACTCAGTTTGATCAGTCAATGGTTCTCATTTCTCATTGTAGTAGTTGAACGTTCTACCATCGTCTTTTAACTCTACCGTTTTTATCAATTCGATATCCACAGTATCTTTCGAATAGGTGAAGACGCAATCTTCAAGATCTGTTATGAAGAGTGAGTCACACCCATCCACTCCACAACTTGTGATATTGTATTGCCCCGACATAATCCCACTTAAATGTACCTTTCTCCTACCGTATTTTCTGTATTCCGAAACGATACTCCATAATCTATCGTCCATCACGTAAGCTAAGTTGTCGCTTTGAATGATCATATTATCCAGCAACAACGAAGTTAATGTGTATAGTTCTCTCTGTACATCGGAAAGCTGAGTATCGCTTTTTCTGAGCATCAGACAATCTGGATCGTTCCACCACCATATACCATTTGTAAACCACCTTGTTAATGCATTTCTGAGCGAATAATATGCGTTTGGATATCCAATGTCAGAACTACTGACATCCCAATAAGGGGCGGTATCTGGTCCGATCCGCATTCCATCCACGTAACCAATCGAAGGAAGTAATGGAGCGCCACAGCCTAGAATAAATGAATCACCAACAGCCTTTTTAATCGTGGTAATCCCTTGTATATATGCTTGAATGGGTGTTACATTTTCAAGGCGTTTCCCTTGTATCGCCCCAGCAAATAGAAAGTCTATCTTGAAATACTCAAAACCACATTTCTTCAAGTTTTGAAAAAGATTAGCCAACCAATTCAAAGCTTGTGGTACAGTTGTATCTAAAGCGTATATCCTTTTATTCCAATTCTCGTAAGCAACGCGTGGGTTACCATCTTCACCTCTTACAAGCCAATCTGGATGTTCTTTAAACAATGTGGACGTTTCTGAGACGCTGAAAGGTGCAAGCCATATACCTGGTACGTATCCATACTCTTTTATCTTAGCGGCAACTTCTTCGAGTGATGGGAATTTACTATTTGGCGTCCAATCACCTATGTCTACTTCCCATGCATCATCTATTTGAAATACATCGTATCCTCTTCTACGAGTATTTTCTAGTTCAGTACACATCTTCTCGTAGTCGAAGTCGAGGAAATACTGATACCAACTTGACCATCCAACCAATCGCTTGCCTGACAAAGCAACTCTATTCTCTTTAGCTACTAAATCGGCATAATACGGAAGCACTTTATCTGTATCGTCAAAAAGGATAACCACTGGCTCTATCTCTTGCCATTGTTCGAATCGTATCCCAAAATATCTAAGTTTGACAGATACTTCATTTTCATCTAATTGAAAATATGGATGAGCTACCTTACTTGATAATCCCCCCACGAGAAAGTGTTCGGATGCTATATAGTAATCACTTATCAGATTGTCGAAGTACAATTCGGGCATAATTGACACACTGAATCCAAATTTTTGAATAAGGTCGTCCGGAAAATCTAATCGAAAATCCTTTTCAATAACCTTAGATGGTCCCCAAGATTGCCAATTATTCACCAATAATTTATCTGGTCTCTTAAACTTAAAGATTTCAATTTCATCGGTAAATCCTTTAACATATCCTCTGAACTTGAAACCAAGGTGGATTCTCTCCATTTCAATGATTAACTCATAGTTATTCTCTTTTCTATATCCGGCGATTTTTTTTATCTCGATATCACTGAAGTCATCAAAATCTATGATTTCTGAAACACTCATGGCATGCGAGCACAAACCAAATTCTTCTCGGTCGGGCCTTGAGAAGTACGTGCTCATCCCTCCTTTCAACCCTCTAAGATTGTGAATAATTCAAGCAGATCTTCTTTCGGTAAGTTTAACATCAAGTACGATCTCTCTTGCAGGAACTTTTGCCTTAGCTTCTATACTTTCTAAAAGTAACTCAAATGCAGTTTGGCCTTCTAGTATCTTATCGATAGCAATAGTCGTAAGAGCAGGAGAAATATACTTTGCATAGCTTATATCATCATATCCGACAACCGAAATGTCTTGCGGAATTCTCTCACCGTACTCCTTCAGTG
The DNA here is from genome assembly GCA_003522805.1 of Fervidobacterium sp. Classification (GTDB taxonomy): domain Bacteria; phylum Thermotogota; class Thermotogae; order Thermotogales; family Fervidobacteriaceae; genus Fervidobacterium. Next base: position 4,822 of record DPIB01000072.1, read on the forward strand.
CCTGAATTGCTCCAATTGCAAAGATATCGTTAAAACAAAACATCCCATCAAAATCTAGACCTGAAAGAAGTAATTCCTTCGTCTTACTGTATGCACTTTCGACTCCTTCTGAGATCTCATATACAAGCTCATCAGTAAATTCGATTCCATTGTTTTTCAAGGCTTTCTTGTATCCCTCAAATCTCATTCGTGCAACAGATTTATATGAAAGACCATTTAAGAGTAGTATACGTTTTCTACCTTTCTTAATGAGATAATCGGTGGCGAGAAAACCACCAGTTACATCGTCTGTATGAACTTCTGGCAACTTAAGTTTATCGAAGTGAACACCAAGGATCACGCTGGGAATACTTATATTTGCAAGAAACTCTATGTCTTGAGACATTTCTTGAGTAGGAGTAATTATAATACCATCAACTCTCCTACTTATCATGGTTCTTATTGCTTCCTCTTCCACATTATAGTCTTTCTCCGTGTTCATCAATATCACGCTGAAGCCATTTTCTCTCGCTTTCATCTCTATCCCCTTAAATACTTCTGAGAAAAACGGGTTGGAACTATCTTCGAATATAACCCCAACAACTCTTGTTAATCCATATCTAAGCGATAGAGCAGTCGCATCTCTTACATAACCCAGTTCCTTAGCAACTCTAAGTACCCTTTTTTTAGTTTCTTCGTTTATGTCTGGTTTATCATTGAGTGCTCTTGAGACTGTGTTTATGGAAACGCCTGCAGTAGCTGCTACATCTCTAATGGTAACAAATTTCTTCAAATCCTTTCACCTCCAAATGCCAGATTTGACAACTGTACCAGTTATGTTCTTTTTGCCAGCTTTTTCAATTCAAATGCCTCTAAAACAAGCTTTTG
>DPIB01000060.1 GCA_003522805.1 Fervidobacterium sp.
TTGAGCGTGGGGAAACTTGCTCCGATAGGAGTATTGACCACGAAGCCACCACCTCTATAGGTGGGGGTAGTTCACGAAGATTATTCCCTGGACTGTAAATTGGAGGTGGAATGTGTGGTGATTGTATATTCGGCGATACTACTTGGTGGATTAGGTTTTGCATTCGGATTGTTTTTATCATACGTAGGTGAAAAATTCAAGGTTGAGGAAGATCCCACTGTTATGTTAGTATTAGCAACACTCCCAGGGGCTAATTGTGGTGCATGTGGTTATCCTGGTTGTGAAGGATATGCTAAGGCAATTGTTGACAATGGAGATAGACCAGACAAGTGCTTACCTGGCAAAAAGTCTGGCGCTGAAGAGAGAATTAAGGAAATCCTTTCAAAACGAAATTCAAATTGAACTTCTTGAACTTCGTAAAACGGGTAAAACTACGTATAAGTCAAATACAACAAACGCAGTAATGTAAAGGTGGTTACAGAATTTATGCACTCTACAGAGATTGCTGCCCTGGCATACCTACAGAAGAAAAGTGTGTCCGAAATCGAAGAGTATCTCAATTATGGGCATGCGTTGTTTGAAGAGCTAGGGACTTTAGAAGGTAATTTTAGAACGCTGGTTTCAAGGTTAAAGGATTATCTGCTGAAGAACGAAATAGCTTTGATAACGTATTGGGATGAAGAATATCCGGAGGTTCTTAAAAATATTTCAGATCCTCCGGTTTCTTTGTTTGTCAAAGGAAATCCAGAATTCATCTCTTACAATTTGTTTGCCATAGTTGGGACTAGAAGAATATCAAACTATGGTAAGCAGGTTACGGGATTGTTTGCAAAAGAGATTTCGAAACACTTTGTTGTAGTAAGCGGCATGGCGTATGGCGTCGACACCGTTGCACACGCTACTTGTATTAAAGAGGGAAGACCGACATTGGCTGTACTTGGTTGCGGAGTTGACTACATTTATCCAAAATCTAATGAGGCATTGTACAAAAAAATTCTGGAAAATGGTTGTATTGTGAGTGAATATCTACCTTGGGAATCTCCAAAAAAATACACGTTTGTAGCTAGAAACAGGATCATATCAGGACTTTCTCATGGAGTTTTGGTTACTGAAGCAGGCATAAATAGTGGTGCACTAATAACCGCAAGATTTGGTATTGAACAAGGAAAAGATGTGTTTGCTGTTCCGGGTGACATATTCAAATCGAATAGCAAAGGAACGAATGAACTTATAAAAAGCGGTGCGTACCTTGTTAGTGACCCTTATGAAATCTTAGAATACTATGGCTTTAGAGAACACAAAAAGATAGTTGAATTGTCAGAAGATGAAAAGTGCATTCTTGGAATAATCGAAAAAGCAGAAGGTATCCAAGATGCTGAAGACATTGCAAATGCCATTTCAAAATCAGTACCAGAAATCTTAGTTCTGCTTACAATAATGGAGTTAAAAGGCCTAGTATACAAGTCTGAAAATGGAACCTATAAACCAGCTTTATAATTACAAGAGTTAGAAATTGAAAAATCAGTACTCGCACTCTTGTGCCTTTAGACATAAGTGGTTCACAGAAAGTGCAATGGCTTGGTTACTTGTTTTCACGGTGTGAAATATCCTGAGTTTATTCACTTGTTTTTGGAGCAGTTTGGTTACAGTGGAAGGAGGAGAAAATGAGGCTAATACAAAGCATCTCAGAAATGAAACTACTCTCTCAATCGGAGTTATCCTCTGGAAAAGCAATTGGATTTGTACCCACAATGGGATACCTCCATGAAGGTCACCTCAGCTTAGTTCGAAAGGCAAGAGAAGAAAATGATATTGTCGTTGTGAGTGTATTTGTTAATCCAACCCAGTTTGGTCCAAACGAAGACTATAACAGATACCCACGAAACCTTGAAAGGGATTTGAGGCTACTTAAACCGATAGGAGCAGACTACATCTTCAATCCCTCAGTTGAAGAAATGTACCCGGAAAACTATTCGGTATACGTTGACGAGATCGATATGTCAAAATATTTATGTGGTGCGAGAAGGCCCGGACATTTTAGAGGCGTTTGTACTGTGGTGACGAAATTATTCAACATCGTGAAACCAACACGCGCATATTTTGGGCAAAAGGATGCTCAGCAATTCAGAGTGCTTAAGAGAATGGTAGAAAACTTAAATATGGACATTGAAATGGCAGAAATGCCGATAGTTAGAGAGCATGATGGACTAGCAATGTCATCGAGAAATATTTACCTCAGCAAAGAAGAAAGACAAGAGGCACCAAGATTATACAGATCTTTACTTGAGGCAAAACAGCTAATAGATAATGGGGAGAAAGAAGTCCAAAAGGTTAAGGAAGCGATATTCAAGGTTCTTGATCACCCACTCTTGAAAATAGACTATGTGGAAATTGTGGATGAGAAGACACTGAAGCCAGTCGATAGGATCGAACAACCAATAATAATCGCTCTGGCAGTATTTATCGGAAAAGCACGACTGATCGACAACATAATAATAAGATAGTAGAGAACAGTTAATGGATATCCCTCGGTTGACAAGATGCTTTGAAAAGTGTATATTAAGTCTTAATATTTAATATGCCAATTCGGTATTTCATCTCCAGAGATGGTGGTTTCTAAGACTAAAAAGAGTTACGTAAAAAAAGAATCTAAGGGTTGTGGTGTACAATGAATCAAGACACATTGTTTTCAGAAGGATCAGATTTGCTTGAATTTCCTACATTACGTGACCTTGTTGAATATATAGATGCAAAGATCAAAGAGACAGATCTTCACAGGTTGCGGTTCAAATTCAGCGCAGATGTTGTCAAAGTCAAGCCATACAATGGATCGATGTATATTACAGTTTCACAAGAAACACCAGACGGCAAGAAAACAGAGATAACAGTCATCGTATGGCGAAATCTAGCCCCAGCTGTAGCAAGACACCTTACGGGATTTGGTATTAATGAGTGGAATCAATTGGAGCACAAAAAATGGGAATTCCAGGGGAAGCTGTCTTTCTACCCAGAGCGTGCACAGTTCAGTTTTTGGGCGGATTCGATAGCCCCTCAAGGGGAATCGGATATACTTCAAAGAAGACAAAAGATAAGAGAGCTTTTGAAAAAAGAAGGACTCTTGGTAGAAGTGGAACACAGTCTCTTAGAGCTGGAACCTATCAAGCGAATAGCAGTAGTAACATCTAGGACAGCGCAGGGATATTTTGACTTTCTCTCAAATCTATTGGTACCGGATAACTATAGACCTGTTGTCCATCTTTATGAATCATCCATGCAAGGTGCATCAACATCTCATGAAGTAATACGTGCACTTGATAGGGTAGAGTCATTCTGTAGAGAATACGGAGTCAAATATGATGTGATAGTGCTGATACGTGGCGGCGGTGGTCCGAGTGATTTGATGTATTTTGACGATTACGAACTTGCCAAGCGTATAGCAGAGATGAACGCATACATACCCGTATTGACAGGAATAGGTCATGAAAAAGACGAAACGATTCCAGATTACGTTGCATGGCAGAGATTTCCCACACCAACAGCAGTAGCAAAGGAAATATCAAATCAGATACAAATTTACTTGGAGTACATAAACAGACGCCAAAGTGAGATAACTCAGCGTATGGATGGATTAGTGAGCGTACTTTCAACTCTAGTTGAATCTGATACTTACAAAATGCTCAGCAACTCTTTGAAAAGTAGTATATCTGCAATGGATAGATTGAACATCGAGAATGCAAATCTTGTACTGAAATCCTTCACACTAAAGAGCTACGAACACAATTTGTCGTTAGATTTTCTGAAAAACATATCCAATATTATTTTTGCAAGATATAACGAGACAATCAGAAACATCAACAGTACTGCTGAGGCGATTCCGAAAACACTGACTTACAATTTGGCGAAAAGCCTTCAACTTGTTCTAAGTAATGAGAGATTGCTAAACGATTTTGATAGAATACAACTCACATATATTGAAAGTCTTGATATGATTAAGGAAGAACTGTCAAAAACAACTAGTACTGTTTCAGTACTCTCGGTTGGTGGAGCAGTAATAACAAAAGATGGTATAATTATCAAGAGCAGGAAAGAAATAGAGCAAAATGATATAGTGAGGATCAATTTTTATGACGGGAGTATAAAGGCGAAAACAGTTGAGTAGGAGAGCAAAAAACGTTGCAGAATA
>DPIB01000198.1 GCA_003522805.1 Fervidobacterium sp.
TACTTGTTTTTCAAGTTGTTCAGTTTCATTAATTACATCGCTGAGTTTGTTCCTTGCGTCGTCCAGCTGGCTTTCCAACTGTGCTATTTGACTTTCGAGATTGTGTTTTGACTCGATTAGCCTTTCCATCTCATGATATCTCTGCTCAGTGTAATCTTGGAGTGGTTTGAGATTCTCGATGTTGAGTTTTAGCTCCGCCATTGCGGACTTTGCCTTTTTAAATGTTACACGTTTTCTCACCTTTTCGAACTTTTCAATCGTTTCTTCAATTTGCTTTTTCTCTTCCGATGATGATTTTAGCTCCTTTTCAAGTTCGGCAACGTTCTTGCTATTCCAGTTTTGTTCTAACTGTTTTATTTCATCGATTATCTTCTGGGCTTTTTCAAGCCTTGATTTGAGTTTTGTGCCAGCGGAATCTTCAAACCTGCCTGTTGATGTTATTGCACCAATTTTATACAACTCTGTTTTGATCTTTTCTATATCACCAGCATGGACGCCAACTAATTTATCAGTGAGGTTATTGTAAAAATCATATTCATTGGATATACTCAGATCACTGCTTCTTATTATGAATATGTTTCTAAAATCAGTTGCATTCAAGTACGATATATCTTTTATACTTCCCTTTTCTGGAAGTTTATATTGCTTTCCATCGCTTTCTATAACGACGAAGCCTTCGGGCTTTTCGTCTACTCTATCTATCTTTTCAAAGTCTCTCAATTGACTGTATAGACTGTTCTGGCTCTTTTTCTGATCTTTTCCTTGAAATAATAGTTTTATCAGTGCATCGACTGTGAGTGTTTTACCACTTTCGTTTGGACCGTAAAATATGTTGAAATCTCCGAGATTAAAAATTTTTCCAGGGCTCAGTGGACCATAGCGGGTGATGGAAAATTGTGTTACTTTCACGTTCTCACCGCCTTAGTTTTTGCCTGTGAAAATGCTTTGATGAACAAATCTATGCATCTCTTACGTTTGTCTTCGTCGTTTACTCTTTCATTTAACTTATGCGCAAATCTTTTAAATATCTCGTCTTCGAGGATTTTACTCACATCTTTGGATCTGTTGTATCCTTCAACTATCTTCCCTTTCAGAAGTTCATTTACCTTTTCGTTGAGCACGTCTTCAGTTATGCCAAATTTCTCGAGATTTACGTAACCGTCTATGTTTAATATGACCTTGGTGTTTTCATCCACACGCTCGCACGCCTTTTTTATCTTCTCGAAAGGATGTTCATCGCTTAACGGGTCAAATGTGATGTTGATGTTCTCGTAGTGGAATGTGTCTATGGGCATTGACTTTGGCTTTTCGCCAATTGTGAAGATGTTTACACTTCGCTTTCCTGTTTCTTTTATGCTCGTTGAAACAGGTGAACCTGGATAGACGAAGTATCCACCGTTTGGCAGGTCGTAAACGTTGAATGTTCTGTGGAAGTGACCTGCAAGAACGTAGTTGAAGTTCGTACCTTCAAAGTCTGCAAGTGTTATTGGCATGTAGCCTTCTTCATTACCGAAGTCATCCTTTGAAAAGAGTGAGTCGAGTAAGTCCCCATGGTAGATGAGTATGTTTGTCTTATCTTTCGAAGTTTTCTTGTTCACCTCTGTGAGTACTTCGGCAACTTTATCGTTTTTTGAGTACTCTTTCTTGAATGGCAGACCGAAGAATGTGACATCGTCAAGTTCGATTTTCTTTTCAGGGTCTGTTATAATTTGCACATCATCCCCAAGGTACATACCATCTGAGTACATCACTGCGTCGTGATTGCCTGGTAGGATGATGGTTTTGAAACTTGCGCCATTGAATAATTCTCTTATCTTAACTCTTAGGTTATCTCCATCTTGGTTGGTATCGAATAGGTCACCTGAGATGACTAACACGTCTATTTTTTCACTTTTGCAAACATTTAATATGGTTCTGAGCGCTTCCCACCGTTCATCTCCGATGTTTTGAAGATGAAGATCAGATGTATGGAGTATTCTCACGGGTCATCACCCCCCCTTAGAGATGCAAGCTTTAAGGATATCAGTCATATCAGTTATAATTATATCACGTTGTACAATATGGAAATCTACATGGAAATTTACAGTAAAACATGAACAATAATGCACAATTTGTGAAAATGTATTATAATTGTTCAGAATATGTGTTGAGTAAGAATGGGGGGTGAGTTTTACGAAATTCTTCGTGGCCGTTGTCGTTAGTTATTTGATCGGGTCTATCCCTTGGAGTTATTTATTTGCAAAGCTTTTCTCAGGAAAGGATTTAAGGAAAGTAGGCACCAAGAATGTTGGTGCGACAAATGCATGGTATGAAGCAGGACCAATAGCCGGTGTTTTGGGATTTTCTGGTGATTCAACAAAATCGCTTTTTGCTGTGCTCTTTGCCTATGCATTGGGAATAAGTAAGACTTGGTGGCCACTCTTTGCCTTAATAGCGATAATAGGCCATTCTTGGCCAATTTGGCTTGGTGGTAAGGGAGGTATAGGCCTTGCTGCAGCGATAGGAGCGTTTGTAGCTATATTTCCACTTGAGTCTGCTGCGTTTGGGATACTTGGTGGTACTTTGTGGCTCACTTTGGATAAGGGATTGACATTTGCAATATTTTCTGCAATATGGCCATTCGTAATTTTAATTGGTTATTTTAGAGGTACGATCGATTTGGTAGGTGCTATTCTAACTGTTGTGCTGGCTGTATGGTTGATTGTTAGAGGATGGGATAATTTGAAGAGTTCGTACAGCCATGCAAGGGAACCTCTGAGAAGCACTTTTGTTAGGAGAAAGTTGCTACGTTACACGGGATTGTTATTTCCGGTCCTTGCTTATCCACTTTGGGGGCCTGTGGTATTTAGGTACATCGTTATGGTATCAGGTATTATCGCATTGGTACTTGAGATAATGAGAAGGTTTTGGAAGGGCTTGAACGATGTGTTGCGAAAGGCATTTAGGCCTGTTGGAAAGAGTGAGGAAGCATTCAAGTTTTCTGGAACGAGTTATTTTCTCATCGGTTGTGCAATTGCAAGTTTGTTTCCAGTGCCATATTCTTTGATCGCAATTTTGATGTTAACTTTGGGTGATTCGTGGGCTGCGATGGTTGGTAAGAGATGGGGAAAGCATATGTGGCTGAGCGGTAAGTCGGTGGAAGGAAGTCTTGCTTGTTTGTTCATTTGTCTTGCATCAGGTGCTGTTTATATGAATTTGATCTCTATGCCTATTAGTTATTTCGCATTGGTAGTTGGCGCTTTAGCCGCGACTATCATTGAAGGGCTTGGAAATTGGATAAACGATAATCTGACAATAGCACCAACTTCTGCATTTTTTATGTGGCTGATTTCTCTGTAATTTCTATAGTTCATCTTCAATCAGCGAGGAGACTCCAACTTCTGCAAGTTGGAGAGGAATCGCCAACCCT
>DPIB01000031.1 GCA_003522805.1 Fervidobacterium sp.
TCACATTTATGATCTTTTGCTGGGCCTCTTCTACGTCCTTTACTCTGACAGGTCCCATAAACTCTATTTCATCCTTAAGCAATTGTTGTGCACGTTTCGACATGTTGTTGAATATCTTATCCCTCAAATCTTCAGAAGCACCTTTCAGAGCAACAGCCAAGTCTTGGGTATTGATTTCTCTGAGGACAAGTTGAACAGACCTGTCATCAAGTTTCAGTATGTCTTCGAAGACAAACATTCTCTTCCTGATCTCTTCAGCGAGTTCTGGAGATTCGTAAGTAAGTCTTTCCATCAGATTCTTCTCAGTAGATCTATCGAGATTGTTCATTATCTCTGCAGCTGTATCAAGACCACCAACAGCACTTAATGTTTGTGTTGCAACACCGGCGAATTTCTTCTCCAAGAGCTTTTCTACCTCTTTGACAACATCAGGCGAGGCTCTCTCCAACAATGATATCCTTTTTACAACCTCGATCTGAAGGTTCTCAGGAAGTGCTCCAAGAACTTGTGCGGCTACTCTGATATCCAGAAAACTAAGCACCAGCGCAATTGTCTGAGGGTGCTCAGATTGAAGAAAATTGACGATCTGGACAACATCAGCTGCCTTCATGAACTCAAACGGTTTCACTGCCAGATTCGATACAAGTCTTTCTATTATCTGCATAGCCTTTTCTGGTCCAAATGCCTTTATAAGCATATCCTTTGCATAATCGATACCACCGCTGATTATCATTTCACGAGCTTTTGTAAGGCTCTGAAATTCTTCCAATACCATTTTTCGCTCATCACCGGTGACTTTACCAAGATTAGCAATCTCTACAGTCAGTGCTTCAACTTCCGAATCATCTAAGCTTTTAAGCACCTTTGCTGCCTTTTCTGGTCCCATTGTCACAAGCAATATGGCAGCTTTTCTTCTTCCCGTTAGCTTTCCAGCCATATGATCATCCCTTTATCATCCCTTCTCGGAGATCCAAACCTTTAAAACACTTGCGACATCTTCAGGCATCGTATCAGCTACTTGTTGTAAGTAAACCTTCAGTTGTTCCATCAGTGTCTCTTCCTCAGCGCCAGGCAGTATTTCCTCTTCACCGCCCGATCCGATTGTACGTAGTGCTTCCTCTTGCAATGCTTTGTAACGTTGTTGCATCAGCTTTCTTGCCTTCACTTTTCTGTACTGGACCAACCCAAGATATGTCGCAAAGAATACTAAAACTGCGACTAAGAATAGCGACACAAGGCGCGTACGCATTTTTTCCATTTCTGCCAGTGCCTGAGACTCTTTGTAAAATTGTTCTTGGATTTCTTGGCTAAATGGCAAAAATGCAACTGCATAGGTGAGGGAACCCTCTGGCGTGTTCGCATCGATACTTTTCTCAATTATAGAATTGATAAGCGATTCTACTTGTTCTTTGGGACTTCTCTCAAGTACAGTTGAAGATGAATCTATGACTACGGAGACTGTTATGTTTTCAATTTCTCCTTCAGAATTCTTCACCACGTTTTCAACTATCTGGTTGAGTTCATAATTTACTATCTCGTGACTTTTTTGATAGCTAGTTCCGCTCGTTCCTTCCACTGTTTCATATGTTGTAGCGGGAATATTCGATTCAGTTCCCACAGGACCTCCTGCTGTAGGTTGCGTTGTAGAAATTTCTTGCTCAGTTTCCTGGCTTCTCACTAATCCTGTCTTTTTATTGGGAGCTGTATACGTCGTTATCTGTTTTTCCACTCGTTCCCAGTTGAGCTTAACATCAGGAATTACTTCCACACGACCTGCACCAAATATATTTTCTAAAGGTGTCTTAATTTTTTGCTTGTAATAGTTCTCCAACGTCATCTTCAGTTCCATCTTCGTCGATGCCATGATTGTAGATTCGTCTAGATTCAGCGCTTCGCTAAGATTCCTACCAGTCTGGTCTATGATCTTTATATTCTCTGCTTTTATACCTTCCACAGAACCTTGAACAAGCGATATGATCCCAACAACTTGCTCCTTTGTTAAACTGACCCCAGGATTCATGACAACCATGACAGAAGCACGAGGTTCCGACATTTCACCACGCACGTAGTATGTATACTTGGGCAATGTCAAAACTACACGAGCACTCTGTACTCCTTGAATAGTTGATATCGTTCTCTGTAGTTCACCTTGAAGGGCTATTTGATAACGCACTTGCTTATCAAAACTTGTTGCTCCTAGGGAGGTCTGATCCAAGATCTCAAAGCCTTGCGAAGAACCTGAGAGAACACCAGTTGATGCAAGTCTCATTCTAACTTCGTACACGTTGTACTCAGATGGGATCAATATCCGATTACCTGCTTCAACCCGATAAGGAATGCCGAGTTGTTCTAATTGTTGAATTATCGTTCCGGCATCTTGTTCATTACGTGTTGTCAAAAGTAATACGTACTTCGGGGCATTCAGAATGCTAAGAAGAACTATAGCAACAACTACAGAAACCACAACCATTATGATTATCAGCTTCTGTCCCTTGGGAGCCTTTTTCCACCATTCAGGAATTTTTGCAAACCAATCAAGCACTTTTCTAAACCACTCCATAATCCATCACCATTCTAAAATTATAGCACAATCTATCAAAATTTACACGATATTAATTTTTTCTCAGTTAACTTTGACTTGAAAAAGACTATAATAATGATAGCAAAATTAAGAGGTGATTTCAATGTGGAAAATCAACCTGAAAGATCTCATGAAAGAAAAGCGAAAGACCATAGAAGATGAGTATAGAATAGATGAAATCGAATTGCATACTGGAACGTACAAAGTACTGAACGATGGTTTCAAAGTCAAAATGGTCATAACCTATGCTGACAACAAGATACTCTTAGGTGGATATGCAAGGGGATATGTGGAACGGCCATGCGATAGATGCCTAAAGCTTTCAAAAATGTACATTGACGGAATCATTGAAGCGGTGTATACTTTTGAGAAGAAATATACAAAAAGAAGTGAAGAACTTAAAGACCTATCAAATGAAATCTTAATCACAGGTGATGTAATTGACCTAGAAGAAAGAATCATTGAAGGTATCGTCAGTAGCGCACCTGATGTGTTTTTTTGCAGTCCTGACTGCAAGGGATTATGCCCATATTGCGGGGTGGATTTGAATGAAGAACCAGATCACAAGTGTAGTTACGAAGAAGAAGTGACGGATGTAACGGACCCAAGGTTTGAAAAATTGCTGAAAATCAAGCATATACAGGAGGGATAAGTATGGCAGTACCAAAACAGAAGCGGACAAGAAGCAGAACGCACACGAAGAGAGCGAAGATATACAAGGCATACAGCGTAGCAGTTACAACATGTCCAAATTGTGGGGCACCAAAGCAACCACATAGGGTATGCTTAAGCTGTGGATATTACGGAAAGAAGCAGGTGTTTGAGGTAGCAAAATGATACGCATTGCTCTTGACTTGATGGGCGGAGATAGAGCGCCGGAGGAAATAAAAGCCGGCGCTCTTATGTATGTAGAGGCCTTATCAAAGTCAAAAACTGCAAAGAAGGATATTCACCTTTCATTAGTTGGAACACCGGAAACATTGAAAGACCTTGAAAACCACCCACTATCTTCCTATTGGACATTAGTACCTGCAGATGATTACTTACCAATGGATATCAAACCAACAGACGCCCTGAGGCGAAAAGGCAGTTCTTTATACATCGCATCACAGTTACTCAAAGAAAAGAAAGTAGATGCCGTAGTTAGTGCAGGCAACACTGGTGCATTGCTTTCTTGTGCAACACTTGTGGTAGGCAGGCTTGAGGGGATAGATAGGCCTGCACTTGCAGTTGCCGTACCAAATATAAATGATTTTACCGTTCTCATAGATGCGGGGGCTAACGTAGATGTAAAGTACGAATGGCTCTTGCAATTTGCCGCAATGGGTATTGAATATGCAAGGATCATGGGAAAAAGTGATCCGAAAGTTGGACTACTGAACGTTGGAACAGAAGAAAATAAAGGAACAGATAGAGAAAAACAAGCCTATACTTTGCTGAAAGAAAAATTAGGTGATATGTTCTATGGAAACATAGAAGGTAGCGATATAAACGTAGGAACAGTGGATGTAGTGGTAACTGATGGATTTTCCGGTAATATTGCAATGAAGACAATGGAAGGCGCTTCAAAACTATTTTCGACCATAATAAAAAAGGAAGCCAAAAAAAGCATAGATGGAATGCTCGGCATATTGATATTTGCCAGAACGCTAAACAAAATGAAGAAAACATTAGACCCAAGGTCTTACGGAGGCACCTTCTTTCTTGGAGTGGATGGAGTTGTTGTAAAAGCTCATGGAAACTCAGATCGAGTCGCGTTCATGAATGCAATAAATGTTGCAGCAAAAGGTGTAGAAGGAAGATTGGTGGAAAATCTCAAAGACCGTCTAAAGGAGTGGGAATGATGTGTGGAATAGTTGGAATAGTCGGCAGTGAATTCAAAGTAGATGATTTAATAGATGGCTTGAAAAAGCTTGAATATAGAGGCTATGATTCGGCTGGTGTAGCGGCTGTTGATGGAAATGGATTGTACGTAAGTAAGAGTGTTGGCAGGATAGATATACTAAGAGGTATTGTTGAAACCGAAAAGACAGTCCACAACGGTATTGCACACACTAGATGGGCAACGCATGGTGTACCAAGTGATAGAAATGCACATCCGCACACAGATTGCACTGGAAAGATCGCTGTCGTACACAACGGAATAATAGAAAATTATCAAGAATTGAAAAAGGGATTAATCGAAAGAGGTCACAAGTTCCACTCCGAAACAGATACAGAAGTCATAAGCCACCTCACAGAAGAAAACTTCCAAGGTGACCTTTATCAAGCAGTTCTCGAAACGCTCAAGAAATTGAGAGGTGCATTTGCAATAGTTGTCATCCATTCTGATATACCAGACATAATGATTGGTGCAAGGAAAGGAAGTCCTTTGGTCTTTGGATGCAACGAAGAAAAATGCATGCTTGCGTCTGATGTTACACCGATAATAAAATATACAAGAGATGTCATCTTCTTGGAAGATGGGGACGTAGTGTACATACAAGGTAACAAAGCAAGAATAACTGACTTCTCCGGAAACGTTGTGATACGTAACAGAACGCACATTTCTTGGGATGAAAATGCAGCTGAAAAAGGTGGATTCAA